>DFBP01000218.1:0-9237 GCA_002366685.1 Rhodobacterales bacterium UBA3077
GGTTTCGATTGGCAAGTCCGTGGCTCTTACAGCCCACGCATCTGCCAGTATTTTCTCCTGTGACGCAGACATCTCGTCAAGAATAGACTGCCGCGACGCACCACGTCCAAACAGATAGGTATCCGGCGCAAGCGATCCTTCCGGCGGTATTTCGGCCACCTCGCCCGTCAGTATTTCGTTGGCCAACAAAACCTGAACAATCTCGAACGAACTCAGCCCTTCAGCCAGTGTCACCTTATACTGAACCGACCGACCAGAGGTCAGCACCAGCAACACAGCCTCCATGCTGGCCGCCGCCGGAATTTCGTATTCCCCAAACTTGAGTTGTGAATCCAGCCCCGTATACCGCGCCCCGAGCCGGAAGATATGTTCATCGCTAATTACACCGGCTTCTATCAGCCGCGGAGTCACCTTGGTGAGATTATCGCCTTGGTTTACTTCAATAAATGCGGGCTCACTCAATGGCCCCGGTTCGTAAAACTTCGCTTTCCCCCAGCCGATAATTGCGCCAAACCCCATCAGCGCCACGATCAGGAGCATAAACGCATTCGCTGCGAGTGATTTGCGCATTTAGCTATCCAACTTCTTGAAAACAACCGAAGCATTGGTGCCGCCAAATCCAAACGAGTTGCTTAAAGCTACATCAATCTTGCGTTTCACAGCCTTGTTAGGGGCAAGATCCAGCGGGCTGTCCACATCGGGGTTGTCGAGGTTGATGGTTGGCGGTGCAACCTGATCGCGGATCGCCAGAATAGAGAAAATCGCCTCCACAGCTCCAGCAGCCCCCAGCAAGTGCCCGATCGAGGATTTTGTAGACGACATCGTTGCCTTGCTATCCTCTCCCAAAAGTCGCGCCACTGCACCCAACTCGATCGTATCTGCCATGGTCGACGTTCCGTGCGCATTCACATAATCCACATCAGCAGGCTCCAGCCCGGCATGCTTTAGCGCGGATTTCATCGAGCGGAAGCCGCCGTCACCATCCGCAGCCGGCGCGGTTATATGATAAGCATCCCCCGAAAGACCATAGCCAACAACTTCTGCATAAATCTTCGCGCCACGCGCGCGCGCGTGCTCAAGCTCTTCGAGCACCACAATGCCAGCGCCTTCGCCCATCACAAAGCCATCACGGTCTTTATCATAGGGGCGGCTCGCGCTCTTGGGGTCATCCGCCCGCTTGGTCGAAAGCGCCTTGGCAGCGTTAAAACCAGCCATGCCGATGCCGCATATCGCGGCTTCAGCCCCGCCGGCGACCATCACATCCGCATCGTCAAACATAATCAACCGCGCTGCATCCCCAATCGCATGGGTGCCGGTCGAGCACGCTGTTACAACCGCGTGGTTCGGCCCCTTAAACCCGTAGCGGATCGAAACTTGCCCCGAGCAAAGGTTGATCAACGATCCCGGAATAAAAAATGGGGAAACCCGCCGCGGCCCTTTTTCGGCCATCATCAGCGTGGTTTTCTCGATCAGAGCCAAGCCACCTATGCCTGAACCGATCATTACACCTGTGCGCTCGCGGTCCTCTTCGCCTTCTGGGGTCCAGCCAGCATCTTCCACAGCCTGCTGCGCCGCGGCCATCGCAAACAGGATAAACGTATCCACCTTGCGCTGCTCTTTCTTGGCCATGTAGTCATCGGGGTTAAACGTCCCGTCGCTCCCGTCACCGAATGGCACCTCACAGGCATAGGTCGTGGCGAAGCCTTCTGTATCAAAATGCGTGATCGGCCCCGCGCCCGATTGCCCGTCCAGCAACCGCTCCCATGTTTCTTCCACACCATCTGCCAAAGGGGAAACCATCCCCAATCCTGTAACCACAACTCGACGCATATTCCTGCTCCCGATTAATTCAATTCACAATGGTTTACCCCAAGCAAAGTGCGAAGGGCAAGGGATTCTCAATCTACCCTTGTTACTGTATCTGGATTTGCGCGCGCTCAAAGCTCGCCTGCTCTTTGCTGCCGTCATCATACTTGAGCATGACCGTGACAGAGTGCACCGAGCCAACCGGAAAACTCACATAAAGCGGGAATTGCACAGGGTCCATCGAGGAAGGTGCGGCTGTGCCCTCATGGCAAGGTTCCATTGCGTATAGGTTGCTCGGTGTTTCGCCGTTTATACCGTAAAGAATGCCGTCCAACCCGCAACGAAAGCTCATCAAGTGGGTAAAATAAAGTAAATCCTGCCCGTCAAAAACACGAACGGCGACCCAGCTGCCCTGGGTCATACCCAGAATTGGCTTTACTTCCTCAGCCGTCATAAACTGCGCCTGCGCACCACTCGCAAAACCTGATGCCACTAAAAGTGCGCCAAAAAAATTTCTGATTTTCAAAACATTTTCCCAATAAAAAACGGCACCCGACCGCGCCGGATGCCGTTTTATCACAATGTAACCAGAGAATCAGGCGTTTTCAGTGATGTATTTTACTGCGTCGCCAAAAGACTGGATGTTTTCAGCGGCATCGTCAGGGATCTCGATGCCAAACTCTTCTTCAAACGCCATTACCAGCTCAACAGTGTCGAGGCTGTCAGCGCCCAGATCGTCGATGAAGGACGCGCCTTCAACAACTTTGTCTTCTTCCACGCTGAGGTGCTCGACAACGATTTTTTTCAGGCGATCTGAAATGTCGCTCATAGTTTCATCCTTTTAGCAGTTGAGCGGCGAACCGCTCGGGTTATAAGGTGTCATCGGCCAGCTGCCAAATCTTCCATTAGAAAAACAAAATTCGCCCGTTGGGCAGCGCCCCCGGTAAATCCTGTGGGGGCTATAGCATACTTAGAATAGTTGGCAAGCGTTTTTCCGGATTCAAGGGCAAGCTCACCTAAAACTCTTGCCATGCGACTAGTTCGAGATACTCTCGATCTTTTTACCAAAACATTTTCATTTGGAGGCATTATGGCTGTCAAAAAACTTGGCGCCCCTGTGGGCGAAACTAAACGTATTACCGAAGGTAAACCAGTTAAAACAACAAATCTGATGTAGAATTGGTTCAGCAAATGCTGATCGACAACGGGGTTTCCGGCGTCAAAATCACCGAAAAAAGAGATTCGAAACTGATAAAATCAATTCAGGGTTATCAAAAATCGGCACTCGGCTACAAAACACCGGACGGGATCGTTGACCCGGGCCTGCCGACCGAAAAAAAGCTGACCCCAAAATACGCGGCCGCTCAAAAAAAGCGGGATTCGATCAAATACAAGCGCGTCACGATGAAAGGAAAGTGCTATATTGTGACAGAGGACGAGTTCAAGAAACTCGTGGCGGATGCGATCAAAAAACTCAAACCGCTGGTCGAGTGCTATCGCAAGCAATAAGACACCTGTGAAAGCATCTACGAGGCGTATCTGAAAGTAGGTACACTCGAAAAAGGCTATCTCGCTGCGGTTTCCAACATGCTGGTCATCAAGTATAGCGGTGCCTCCCTACCGTCATCGAGCTATGCCAGCAAAGCCCTTTCCGAGGTTGGTAAAGTCGAGCGCGCAATTGCCTCGGGTAAGGTTGAGGATGTTTATAAATACCTGCCTGCGGCTGAAACTGCGGTCAACAAATTCACATCCGAGATGCTCAAGTTCCTGAAAGCCTATTCCAACAGCGCCAATACGATCGGGGTAACCCTCGGTCTTACAACCGCCGTTGGCTGGGTGGTTGTCGGGGCAATAGCCGGGCCGGTGCTGGTCACTGGCGCAGGGCTAACCGCGGCCGAGGCTGCCATGGTTGCCGGTGGCACCACTTCGGCGTTGAGTTCGCTTTCGACCGAAGTCGGCAAAATCGCGATGAAAGAAAAACCGGCCACGCCGGGGGATCTGCTGGATGCGGCCTTTAATGTGGCGGTAGATACTCTCACCGGCGCGGCTACCGGAGCTGTCAGTTCAACAATCAAGTTGAAGTTTGTTGATGATATGGCAAAACGCGTTGCGCCGATGATGGTCAAGAAGCTCAGCGGGGTTATGTCGGAAAAGGCTGTGCAAACCTTGCTTAAAACCTACCTCGCTGAAGGGGGTAAAGCAGCGCTATCAGGCGCGGCTGAAGAAGCGATAGCCCTGTTTGGCAAATCTGCCAAATCCGGAAAGGTGCCCAGTGAAAAGGATCTTTACGATTCAGTGGCCAACATTCTTTTCAAAGCGCTCTCGGCAGGGCTTGTGAAAAACCTACAAGGGTTTAACGCCAAATGGTCGGTCGCCGCGCGGGATACGGTTGCCAAAAAACTGGGTGAAAACGCGATTGGAAAACTGACCAAAGACAAAGATATCGGAAAGATGATGCAGGCCAAGCTGATCAAGGATATCGGCACCGGTGCGATTGGCGGCGTTGCGGCCAAGTTCGGGTTTGACAAGGCGATTGAAGCCGCGAAAGGCACGGAAACCCCGGACAAGCTTTCGGCCTCGGCTGAAAAAGCCGTGCTTGGCGATACAAAGATCAAGAAAATGGTCGACGATCTCCTTCAGGAGATGATCATGGAAGAACGCACGAAAACGTCCGAACGTTAAGAGAGAGTCGGGTTTGCCTGCTTCCGGCATGGCAAACCCGATTTATCAGAACATCGCCATGCCACCGTTCACGTGCAGCGTTTGCCCGGTCACATATCCGGCCTCGGCACTGGCCAGATAAAGCGCAGCCGCAGCAATTTCTTCCGAGGTTCCCATCCGGCCCATCGGCACACCGCTTAGCAGGGTTGCTTTTTGTTCGTCAGTCAGCACGTCTGTCATCGCAGTCGTGATGAACCCCGGCGCAATTGCGTTCACCGTAATCCCGCGGGATGCCACTTCCTGCGCCACTGATTTGCCCATGCCGATCACGCCAGCTTTTGAGGCCGCATAGTTCGCCTGCCCCGGATTGCCGGTCACACCTACAATGCTGGATATGTTAATAATCCGCCCACCGCGCGCTTTCATCATCGGGCGCATCACGGCGCGCATCAGCATCATGGTGGAGGTCAGGTTGATCTCCAACACCTGATCCCATTCCTCATCTTTAAGGCGCATAAAAAGGTTGTCTTTGGTGACACCGGCGTTGTTCACCAATATATCCAAGCCGCCCATGGCTTCAATCGCCTGCCCGGGCAGGGCCTTCACCGCGTCCCGGTCCGAAAGATTACACGGCACCACATGCGCGCGCTCGCCAAGCTCGGCGGCCAGCGCGTTCAGCGGGTCCACCCGCGTACCCGAGAGAGCAACCGTGGCCCCCGCCCTGTGCAACGCCGTTGCAATAGCGCCGCCAATTCCGCCCGAAGCGCCGGTGACCAACGCTGTTTTTCCTGTTAGATCAAACATGTTTGTTTCCTACTGCTAAGAATGCGCCATTTATACCTTGCCTAATACAAGGGCAAAACCCTAATTGCGTTCGCATTCGGATAATAATTTGGAAATCGCCCCGCGTGAGCCGGAAAGCGATATCCGACCGTGCAAGTCAAAACTCGGCATCGAAACCAGAACCTCCTGCCCGGATTGCAGGGCCTCGAATAGCGGGTGCTCACGATCCCACGCCAAACGCATGAAGCCGAATTCATCCGTAGCGCCGTAGTATTGAGCGTAATCCGAATAGGTGAAATCCCCTACCTTCAACGAAATTGGCCAGTATTCTCCACCGGTTGGCACACCATTGGGCAGGCCGTTCATCGGATAGTAGTTTACGGCTAATGCCGGGTAAATACAGATGACGGCAATGGAATGCGGCGCACCACAAGGGCTTGCGGCTTCAGGTGAATCAGCTTCAAATCCGCCAAACTCGGTGTGGGTCCAGCTGCTTTCGCACTCCTGCGCTACGGCACTACCCGTGCAGCCCAACGCAGCTATTGCAGCTAAAACCGTCAGCTTTTGCATACCACTATCCTTCAAGATAGGCGGCAATATCCGCTGGTGTGCCAACATTCTTAACCCCGAGGTTGCGATCAATCCGCCGGACCATCCCGCTCAGAGCCTTGCCGGCCCCGATCTCCACGGTTTCGGTCACACCCTTCCCGGCCATATAAAGGACAAGCTCGCGCCAGCGCACCGAACCGGTCACCTGCGCCACCAATAGCTTTTGAATATCGGAGGGCGAACTCACGGCCTCGGCACTTACGTTGGCGACAAGCGGCACCAAGGGTGCCTTAATTTCCACCTGACTCAACGCCTCGGCCATGGCGTCCGCTGCCGGTTGCATCAAGCTGCAATGAAAGGGCGCGCTGACCGGCAGCATCAAAGCCCGTTTGGCACCGGCCTCTTTGGCGAGCACGGCCGCACGTTCGACCGCAGCCTTGTGGCCTGAAATTACAACCTGCCCCGGGTCGTTATCATTTGCAGCGGTGCAAACCTCACCCTCGGCGGCGGCTTCGGCCACTTGCTGCACGGCCTCAAACCCAAGGCCGAGAACGGCCGCCATAGCCCCAACACCAACGGGGGTAGCCTCCTGCATGGCTTTGCCGCGAATGCGCAACAGCCGCGCGCTATCTGCAATTGAAAGAGCCCCTGCCGCGCATAGCGCCGAATATTCGCCAAGCGAGTGCCCGGCAACAAATGCCGCGTCCGTTACCGTGACCCCTTCCGTGGACAGTGCAGCCATTGCGGCTAGAGAAGTCGCCATTAAGGCGGGTTGTGCGTTCTCTGTCAGGGTCAGCTCCGCGATGTCGCCTTCCCAGATCAGGCCGGAAAGTTTTTCGCCCAGCGCTTCATCTACTTCATCGAAAACCGCTTTTGCCGCGGGGTAGGCTTCAGCAAGTTCTTTGCCCATGCCAATTGATTGCGCCCCTTGACCGGGAAAAATAAAAGCTTTGGTCATTCTTGCCTCACAGTTGGATTTCTTCGAACTATAGTCAGCCTTGTTCGCAATTTACAGGTCGGAATTCTCAAGTTGCCCACTTTTGTGCCGCCGTTGGTGCGAAACTACATGCGATCAATCGAATATACGCTTGACCATATATGCGAATCATCGCATAAGCGCCTTATGAAACAAACAACCCTTTTCCATATCCTGAGTGATGAAACCCGACTCCGCGCACTGGCCCTTATGCACAATGCTGGCGAAGTCTGTGTTTGTGAACTGGTGCACGCGCTCCAACTTTCACAGCCCAAAATCTCTCGCCATATGGCTGCCATGCGTGATGCAGGCCTCGTTTTACCCCGCCGTGATGCTCAGTGGGTGTTTTATGCCCCCAACCCGGATTTGCCCGATTGGCAAATACAGGTGCTTCAATCCGCGATGAAGGGTGTCAAAGACGAACCGGCAATAGCCGATGATCTCAGCCGTCTCAAATCCATGTCCAACCGCCCCGAGCGCTGCGCCGCCTGATATAAGGACCCCGAATGTTCGCGATTTTTACCCAACTGGCCGATTGGCTTGCCTACGGCTTGCTGCGCCTTTCCCCCGAAACCCGGCTCGGGGAGGCGGTGCATTTCTTTATCGAAGATGTCACCAAAATCTTCTTTTTATTGACCATCATCGTATTTGCGATCGGCTTTTTCCGCGCCATGCTTACCCCTGAGCGGGTGCGCAAGGTGGTTGCCGGTCGCTCGCGCTTTGTGTCTTACCCGATGGCCGTGGGCCTCGGCGCGGTTACGCCATTTTGCTCTTGCTCCTCGGTGCCTCTATTTATCGGCTTTCTCGAAGCCCGCATTCCGCTTGGGGTAACCATGGCGTTCCTCATCGCCTCCCCCATGATCAATGAAGTTGCCGTTGTTGTGCTCGCAGCCGCTATTGGCTGGAAATACGCGCTTCTTTACGTTGCTGCCGGACTGACTGTTGGCATCATCGGCGGCTTGATGATCGAAGTGCTTAAGCTGGAAAAATGGGTTGAAGGCTATGTCTGGAATATCAAAATGGGCGAGGCCAAACTTCAAGCCGCCAATACCAACTTCAAGGCTCGGGTTGATTACGCGGTTGACCAGGTGAAAGAGATCATCGGACGGATCTGGATCTATGTGCTGGTTGGCATCGGAATTGGCTCTCTGCTCCACGGGTTTGTGCCGGAGAGCTTTTTCCTCAAATACGCATCGGCGGATAACTGGCTCGCCGTTCCTGCAGCCGTTATGACCGGCATTCCGCTTTACTCAAATGCAACCGGGGTGATCCCGATTGTGGAAGCCCTGATGTCCAAAGGTGTGCCGCTCGGCACGGTGCTGGCGCTCATGATGTCAGTCGCCGCGATTTCCCTGCCCGAAATGGTGATATTGCGCAAAGTGCTCAAGCCTCAGCTTATAGCCACCTTTGCTGGCATCCTGTTCGTCGCCTTTATCAGCGTCGGCTATCTGTTTAACGCTCTTGTTGTCTAAAAGGAGACTCTCGTGAAAACCTTCAAAATCCTCGGCTCTGGTTGCAAAAACTGCGCCAATACCGCTGACCTCGTAACCCGCATTGCATCCGAATCCGGTGTTGAAGTCACCATCGAAAAAGTGACCGATATGGGTGAGATCATGGGCTACGGCGTTATGTCGACCCCCGGTGTGATTGTGGATGACAATCTCGTGCACGCTGGTGGCATGCCATCTGCGGCCCAAGTTACCGAATGGGTGAACGCGTGAGCGCCCCGCAGCTCCACAGCTCGATTGTGGCCATGGTTTCATTGGCTTCGGGGATTGCCGCCAATCACCCGGCCATGGGCCAATGCCAATTGGACCGCTTGCGTGCGGCTGGCGTACCACAAGACCAGATCGACGCGGTCATCGAGATTGCCCGCCACATCCGCGATGAAGCCTCCGAGAAGCTCGACTTCGCTTTTGATGAAGCGGCCGGTGGTGCAATAGCCGCCGCTACCGAGGGCGAGGCCTGCGGGTGTACACCTACGGCCAGCGGGCAAAGCTGTTGCTAGCAGGCGGCGGGTCCGGTATCACTCTGGCATGAGCCTCGACAATCCTCTGCCTGACACTCAGTTCTGGCGCCTCTATCAGGGGCGCTCGAAAGGCCTCCTCCATTGGCCGGATGTCGATGCATTTTGGGAACACTTAGCCACCAAACCAGAAGGGTGGTATGTTTACGACCTTGAGTCCGACCTACCGGAATCCCCGGCGCGAGCTACTGCTTTTCTTGATAGCTTGAATACAGCTCAAGCCTTGGTAAACCAGCGCCGCGAAAGCTCGCACAGCGGGGCCATTTATGTAGACAGCGCCGAGGCTCCCGCTTTTATAAAAATATTTGACCCAACCAATATGGGCACTTCCTGCGGCGGAGATCACGAAATGATCTTGCCCCGTTACATATTCAGCAAAGCCAAGCCTGACCGGAAGCCAGAACCAGCGCCACCCAAAAAGGGTTTTTTGGGCCGC
>DFBP01000218.1:9274-9758 GCA_002366685.1 Rhodobacterales bacterium UBA3077
CAAGAGGCAAGCAGCCCCAAAGCTGCGCCAAGATACCAGCACTGAAATTGTCGTAATCGGTGGCGGCCTGTCCGGCCTGAGCGCGGCTTTGCATCTGGCTCGTTCAGGCCGCTCGGTGACCCTTATCGAGAGCCGCACACTGGGTTGGGGTGGATCGGGGCGCAATAACGGGCAGGTTATCCCGACCCTTGCGGCCATGGAACCAGACGGGATGGTCAAACGCTATGGCGATCTGGCTGAGCCTTTTATTCATTTGGTGCGCGACAGCGCCGACTATCTGTTTGATCTTGTAACAAAGCACAACCTGCAATGCGATGCGGCCCAGACCGGCTGGTTTCAGCCCGCTCACAATCCGGATTACCTAAAGCTTTCGGAAGCGCGGATGATGGCATGGCAAAAACACGGCGCACCGGCTGAATTGCTTGATAAAGCCGCTTGCGATGCCTTGCTCGGCTCCACTCACTGGCATGGCGGAATGCTCAAC
>DFBP01000218.1:9891-10207 GCA_002366685.1 Rhodobacterales bacterium UBA3077
TTGCTTGCCACCAACGCTTATACAGGCCCATTGGCAGCGCCGGTCCAACGCTCTTTTGTGCCGGTAACGGCGTGGCAGGCCGCAACCAAACCGCTGAATGCAGCGCAACAGCAAAGCATTGTCCCCCACCGCCAGGCGGTTTCGGATACACGCGGTGACCTCTGGTATTTCCGCCCGACGGCTGACCACCGTCTGGTGACAGGTGCCGGTTTGCTGCTCAAAACCAATGCAGAACCACGCCTGAAGCGGCATTTGGCAAACCGCCTTGCAACTGCCTTCCCGCAGCTTGGCGAACCTGAGTTTACCCATGTCTGGA
>DFBP01000018.1 GCA_002366685.1 Rhodobacterales bacterium UBA3077
AGCGCGTCGGACGTAAGTTTTTCAACTGGGCGGACGCTTGCTTCAGCAGCTTCCGCGGCGTTTTCCGCCAATTCAGATTTCGGTGACACGAAAATCTCCAAACACACGCGCCTAACCCCGGCGCCGGGTGCGCGCAGCCTAGCATAGCCAAACCTGCGCCTCAAGAAGACTGGCAGATAGACCTTAGCATGGCAAAGTTCAAGTCCGCATATCAACTTGTGTCAGTTGTTGCACAATCCGGCTTTTAACGGGGGGTAAAATATTGCCCAGACGCAATGCGGCCCGGCGCAACATTTTTGCTGGCAATCGCGTATCTGTGTAGAGCTTCACCAGAGCGTTTGTGCCAAGGTAAAGCGGCCGCGCGACCTTCCGGTGCGCCCGCTCGTAGCGATGCAATACCGTTGCGGAAGCAAAATCCTCGCCGCGCGCAAGGGCCTCCTTGATTTCATTTGCCAGAATGGCCCCACCGGTCAACCCCAGGTTATAGCCATGTGCTGTCACCGGATGCATGCCCACCGCCGCATCTCCGACCAGCGCAAAACGCTCGGTCACAAAACGGTTGGCAAAAACGCCAACCAACGGGTAGGCCACCCGCTTGCTAACCAGCTCCATCTTTCCCAACTCATTCCCGAACCGCTGCTGGATATCGGCCGCAAAGGCCAGCTCCGTCATCTCCATAGCCGCATCTGCTTTGTCACTCGGCAAGGTCACCACCACGGAGGACAGGTCCCCGTGCATCGGTAGGATCGCCAGAGTCTGGTCATAATGAAAACACTCTGTTGCAATGTCATTGTGCGGCAACTCGTGCGCCATTTCGCACACAATCACCACGCGGCCAAAATCGGTCATTGAAGCCGATATCCCCATTTTGCGCCGATTTTCCGAAAACCGGCTATCCGCCGCCACCACGAGCGAGGCCGAAAGTTCCCGCCCGTCCGCCAGCTTGACCTGCCCGGTGCGAACCTCAACCACGGGTGCTTCGGTGATCAGCGTCACATTCGATAGGTCTTTTACCTGCAGATACGATGCCTTGCGGATTAGATGATTGGGCACAATCCGGCCTAAATAATCCTTCCCGCTTCGTCGGGACTCAAAATGCAGCGCATAATCCGAATGCCCGTTAACCACTTTCGCATCGCGGATCACGCCTACCTGATCCTCCGGAATATGCGCCCACATACCCAGATCATCCATGATCTCCTCTGAAGTATGGGTCAGCGCTATGTCGCGCCCATCTTCTGGTGGATTGGCCAACTCGCTTTCCGGCAGTCTTTCCAACACAGCGATCTTAAGTGGGGTGTCCGCCAGATTTCGGGCCATTCCGAGCCCTGCGGGGCCTGCGCCAATAATTATAATGTCAAAGGTTTCCATGACCGCTCCTGTCGTCGAAGAAACCGGAAGTCTAGAAGACTATCAAAACGGAACAATGACGCTGATCAAGAAAACCCAACGGAAATCAGTACGACTTCGGCAAATTCTAATCCGAATAACGCGCCAAACGCTCAAACAACAACTCGAAAAATGCGTTGTCATCAATGCCCCGCATATATAGCGCATTGGCTTTCCTGCCTGTCACCCGCCACCAATCAACAACCGTCATGCCCAAGCAAAGGTCTGACTCGGTCTCGATCTCGATATTGACTTCGCGGCCCCTGTAAATCTCGGGCTTCAACAAATAGGCGATCACATTCGGGTCATGCAATGGCGCACCTTCGGAGCCGTATTTCTCTTTGTCGAACCGCTCGAAAAAATCGAGCATCTCGGCAGTGAAGGTTCCGACTTTGTTGCCGAGTCCGGCAAACCTTGCCACCCGCTCGCGGGTTGTCAGGGCTTTGTGGGTCAGGTCCAGCGGCATAACCACGAGCGGAACACCGGATTGGAAAACCACTTTAGCGGCGTGCGGGTCAACATAGATGTTGAACTCGGCTGCGGGGGTTGTGTTCCCGCCCTCGAAACAACCACCTCCCATAAGCACAATCTCGCGGATATGCGCGGCGATATCGGGCGCTTTTATCAATGCCAGCGCGATATTTGTGAGCGGACCCAGCACGCAGAGCGTAACCGCGCCGTCACGGTTCAAGCGTAGGGTTTTTATAATAAAATCCACCGCATGTTCTTTGCGCAGCGGCATCGTGGGATCCCACAATTCAGGGCCGTTCAAACCTGTTTTCCCGTGCACATATTCTGCCGTTACCAGCGGGCGCACCATCGGGTGGGTAGCCCCGGCAAAAACCGGCATATCGCTGCGCCCGGCAAGCTCACAAACAATCCGAGCGTTGCGTTGTGTCAGCGCCAACGGAACATTCCCGGCAACGGTTGTTATCCCCAACACATCCAATTCAGGCGAGGCCAGCGCCAGCAATAGGGCTACGGCATCATCTTGCCCTGGGTCGGTATCTATTACTATTTTACGCACGGTCACCTCTTACTCACCCCCAGCAATTTTCTTCTCGCATACGCTGATCGCTTGCCCATGTGGCAGAAAAAACCGGTATCCTTCTGCGGTCAGGGCATTCATTTCATCTTCGCTTGCCTCGGCGCCACCGGCGATTTCTGCAAGGCGGTCTTCTATTTCGCCAAACCTTGCATAAGGGTCATCGCCGAGCCGGGCATGTAACACCAGAGATGCACATATGCACACTTCCGCGCCTTTGTCTTTGGCGAAACAACTGCGCAAAACGCCGTCTTCGGGATCGGCCTGTGCGGCCGCGCTTGTCGCTAACGCGAATGCCAGAAAAAGCGGTGCCAAAATCCCATGTTTTAAATATGCGTGAATTGGCATTGCGCGCTCCCTCAAAGTTAATTGATTAAGCGAGCGCCGACCCGTTGGCAACCCGTCAAAAAGAGATGCCGTATCCAACCGATACCCGTTGGCTGGAGGCCAAAACATCATGGTCATCGGCCCCGCCAAATTGAAATACCCCGTCCGAATAATCGGTCGCCTGATATTCCACCCGAACAAACCGCGTGTTGCTCCGGTTCACCTGCAGATCGACGCCAATGCCGTAACTAATACCCGAAGCGGTAAAATTTGCGATATTCGCCCCGTTGCCATCATGGTCAGCTTCAAAGCGTGAAGCGACGTATCCAACCGAAAAATAGGGCATAGCCTTCCCGGCATCAACGCCGACCCGCCCTCGGAACGAAAGCTGTGAATTAGCCCGGAACGGGTCCATATTCGCGCCATCCCGGCCCGAAATATTGGCGCCTTCAAATCCGGCTTCCGCGCCGAGCACAAGGCCGCTAATTTGGTGATTCATCCCCGTGAATCCGCCGGAGGAGAACCCGCCCGGCTCAAACGCGCCCATGTCAAAGCTGAGATCTTCCACCGTCATATTGGAGCTGGTAGCTGAAACCCCAAAATAGTACCCGCTCCAAGATCCAACTTGAGCCTGTGCGCTACTCCCGAAAACCATTGAAAAAACGATCGCCAGAATTTTGTATTTCACGCCGGATACTCCTTCTCGATGCAGACCGACAATCTTGAGCACGACTCAAGCGCAGGTTTTATCTACCGAGAAGGATATTTCCGTATGGAGATTTAATTTAGGTTAAGGTCAGCTCTATTCCCGCACCAGCGCCTCATAGGCTTCCGAGATTTCACGGGCCAGTGTGCCGACTTCGAAAGTATAGTCACCGATCTGACCCACGGGAGTTATCTCGGCCGCCGTTCCGGTAAGCCAGCATTGCTCAAAACCGGTTAGCTCATGGGCTTGAATATGGCGTTCAATCACCTCGATCCCCCGCTCTTTCAGCATCCCGATTACGGTTTGCCGCGTGATTCCGTTCAAAAAAGCATCGGGCAAAGGCGTGTGAACCACGCCATCTTTTACAAAAAAGATATTGGCCCCCGTCGCTTCGGCCACATAGCCGCGGTAATCATACATCATCGCATCCGAGCAGCCCTTGGCCTCGGCGGCATGTTTGGACATGGTGCATATCATATATAGACCTGAAGCCTTGGCGAAGCACGGGATCGTCGCCGGATCCGGCCGCCGCCATTTGGAAATATCGAGCTTCGCACCCTGATATTTCGCATCCCCGTAATAGTTGCCCCATTCCCACACAGCCACCGCCATGCGCACAGGGTTTGCCGCTGCCGCGACCCCCATATCCGTGCCCGCACCACGCCACGCCAACACACGAACATAACCGTCCTTCAGCCCATTGGCCTCCAGCGTTGCATATTTGGCCTCTTCGATCTGCTCAACCGTCCACGGAATCGGCATGTCGATATACTCACCCGATTGCAGCAGCCGCTCCGAGTGCTCAACCGATTTGAAAATCTTGCCATTGTAGCAGCGCTCGCCCTCAAAAACCGAGGAAGCATAGTGCAGGGCGTGAGTCAGCAAATGCACATTGGCCTCCCGCCACGGCACCATTTCGCCGTCCATCCAGATTACGCCATCGCGATCATCGTATCCGTTTGCCATGATTCTTCCTCATATTTTTGCATATATTGCGCAATGTGCACGGTTATCGTAAGTTTATTGCGTAATTCCTATCATTCCCCCCTTGGAATGTCAACATAGCTGACATAAACTGTGATCAAACAAAAAAGGCGGACCGATGCAGAACCCAAATCGAAGCGACCAGCTCCTGTTTCTGACGGATGAGCAGCTCCGGCAAGGCATCGAAATGATGTTTTTTGCCTATCGCGGCTTCACCGCCTATCCGGATCGAATCCTTACCGAGTATGGATATGGCCGCGCCCACCACCGCGCGATTCACTTCATTGCCCGCAGGCCCGGGCTAACCGTGAGCGAGTTACTCGACATTCTTGGTGTAACCAAACAATCACTTAACCGCGTGCTACGTGAGCTGGTCAATAACGGGCTTGTCGAAAGCCGGATCGGCAAAAAAGACCGTCGGCAGCGGAACCTGCATTTGACAGCCGAGGGGACCGCGTTGGAAAAAGAGCTTTCCAATGCCCAGCGACAGAAAATGCGTAAAGCCTATTCCGCAGCAGGCCCCGAGGCCGTGCAGGGCTTTCGCACCGTGCTCAACGCCATGTTCGAGCCGGAAGCCGCAGCCCAGATCAAGGTCCTGCTGAACGGAGGCGAAAATGGCGGCTGACCCAAATGGCGCGCATCTTTTGATCGTGGATGACGACCGTCGCATCTGCACCCTGCTCGCCAAATTTCTCAGCAAAAACGGCTACCTGACAACCACCGCGCGCGATGCGGCCCATGCCCGCCGCCTGCTTGCAGGGCTTGAGTTCGACATGCTGATCATTGACGTAATGATGCCCGGCGAAAACGGATTTGACCTTACCCGTGACCTGCGCCTGACGCTGCAAACCCCGATCATGCTCCTCACCGCCCGTGGCGAACCCGCCGACCGGATCACCGGCCTGGAAGCCGGTGCCGATGACTACCTGCCAAAACCATTCGAGCCGCAGGAACTGCTGCTCAGGGTTAACGCCATTCTGCGGCGCTCGCCGGTTGATCCTGCCAAGCCAAGCCCACCGAAAAACCTGCATCTTGGAGCTTTCCGCTACGATATTTCGCGCGCCGAGCTCTGGCAGGGTGACCAACTCATCCGCCTGACCAGCACGGAAAGCGCTCTGATGAAATTATTTGCAAGTCAGCCCGGTGAAACCATGTCGCGCGTGCAGTTGGTAGAAGCCCTTGGTCAGGGCAATAGCAACGCTAACGAGCGCGCGATTGATGTACAGATCACCCGATTGCGCCGAAAAATCGAGGCCGACCCGAAATCGCCGCGCTATCTGCAAACCGTGCGCGGGGCCGGATATATGATCGCGCCAGATTAACCTTAACCGGGCCTAGCCTGATCAAAAACCAGATTTCAGCTAATCTATGGGTCGTCGCGCAGGTCATGCGCCCTAGTTTGCATAGCTAAACCAAGCGCCGCCATTTCAACCATAATTCGATTTATAATCATCTCCTGCCGGGCATGCGGGCATCATACTCAAAAATGCCGCAGCCCCCAAGCTTGAAAATTATAGTGGCGGCTTTACTTAGTCAAAAGAACCAACAACAGGAGCAGACCATGTCTGACACATTCAGCATAGACGTCGCCGTGAGCGGCACCCACGATGAGGTCGTCGAGAAAGTGACGAAGGCATTGGCGGCCGAAGGCTTCGGCGTTCTCACCACGATTGACGTAAAAGCCACTTTGAAAAAGAAAATCGACGTAGATTTCCGCCCTTACTCCATTCTGGGCGCCTGCAACCCCGGCCTTGCCCACCAAGCCCTTTCAGCCCGCGCCGATGTTGGCTTGATGCTGCCGTGCAACGTGACCGTCGAAGAGACGGCTGATAACGAATGTATGGTCCGCTTCATCGACCCGATCTCGGTGATGACCTTCAAAACGCTTGGGCAAAACGAAACCCTGACTCGCCTCGGGGGTGAAGCCGGAGAAAAAATCGCGCGGGCGGCAGAATCACTGGCGTAATTCAACCGGTTCTGTAGTCTTGCTGTGGCCCGCTATCTGGCGGGCCCAATTTTGAAAGGCATACGGAATGATTCTGGTTGGCGGTGAAAACCTGATAGACTTTATCGAGGGCACGGATGGCCTCTTTACCGCCAATGTTGGCGGCGGCCCCTTTAACATTGCCAAAGCGCTGGCGCGGCAGGAAGAGCCAGTTGGGTATCTGACCCCGATCTCGTCTGACGATATGGGGGATCGCCTAGCTGGCGCGCTCAAGGCTGATGGTGTCACCCTCCTCGCCCCGCGCAGTGCCGCGCCCAGCTCACTTGCACTGGTGTCGCTAAAAAACGGCCAGCCGAGCTACCAGTTTTACCGTGAAAAAACCGCCGAGCGCCACGTAACGACAACCTTGCTCAACCAAATTATTCCAAAACAGGCGAAAGCCCTGCAGCTCGGCTCGCTGGCCATTGCCGGTGGCAAAGATGCCGATGCTTGGGCGCAAATTTATACGGCCATTCACAAGCGTGGTAAATTCACCTCGCTCGACCCCAATATCCGCCCCGCTTTTATAAAAAACCGTCGCAAATTCATGGCGCGGCTTGAGTGGATGCTGGATCACACGGACTTGCTCAAACTCTCCGACGAAGACCTGAGCTGGATCGCCCCTGACCAGCCCCCCGAAG
>DFBP01000092.1:0-165 GCA_002366685.1 Rhodobacterales bacterium UBA3077
TGACGGCAAAGTGATTTACTATTCTCTGGGCGACCAGAAAGCCACGCGCATGATCGAACTTCTGCACCAGATGTTCTGCAGCATCGAACCACCTGCCGAAGCCGCCAACGCCTGATCCCTTTATGGTCGGAGCCGCGGCTACTGTGGCTAGTACTGCCCCTCCAG
>DFBP01000092.1:338-10396 GCA_002366685.1 Rhodobacterales bacterium UBA3077
GCAAACCCGAATAATCCCGAAAAGTCCCGCTCCAGCACATAAAGCTGGCCGTCAAAAATATCCGCGCCCACAACCAAAAATGAACCCTGACGGGAAATTTTCCAGTCTGTGTTCCATGCGCCATCCACAAACCTGTAAACAGGAAACGGCTTGCCAAAAGCGCCTGACCGCTCCGGAATGGCATAAAGCACATCGTTCTGATCTATCGCCAGCGCCTCTAGCCCTGAATTGTTGATCAGCGAGCGAAAGTCGGGGTGTTTGGGCACAAACACCGGCAAATCATCCGCAGTTGGTTGCTCCATGACGCGGTGATTGCCTTCAAAAGACATAAAGATCGCGCCCGACCCACTCACCGCCAACCCCTCGGCATCCTCATGCAGGCCATCGAGCGGCTCGCCTTTGGTGTCTCGTATCGGGGACAGGGCTAGGTTTTCAAGCGCCGTCATGCGCCCACCTTCCCGCACAATCTGACCGCTCAGCAGGTTGCCACGGTCAGACGTTGCCAGAAAAGACATGCCGTCATCGGCAACTTCAAGCGATGAAAACCCGCCAAAATTTTCGTCGTCCATTCTCATGGCGATTGTGGAATCATGGCGAAACTCATCGGCCGCCTGTACCGGCAGACACCAAACTGAAAAGAACAGAACAAGCCGTTTCATGGGGAGGCCAAAACGCCCCCGCATTGGGACGGCAGGCTGGCCATCGTAAGCTCGGCTTTGGGCGGTAGTGGTGGCGGTGCGGGAACACTCGGGTCCGGCGGAGGTGGCGGAGCCAGTGCATCTGTCACCCACCACTGGGCATCTTCACAGCCATCACCGCGGGGAATAGCAGCTTGCTCCGTGCAGTTTCGCGCCCCGCGCGGGCAGTTGAGACGCACATGGAAATGGGCATAATGCCCCCACCATGGGCGGATTTTGCGCAGCCAGCGCCGGTCACCCTGCTGGGCGTCAGCGCACATTTGCGCCTTGATCGCCCCGGATACAAATATCCGTGCTACCGCCCTGTCCCGGGCTGCGGCGCGCAAAAGGGCCATATGTTCCGGCGTCCAGTTACTGTTTACGGTGCGGTGATCCTCCGAGCGCACATTCAGCGAAGAAATATTCTCGCGCTGGCGGGCTGTCAGGTCCAACCGCTCGGGTGGAAGCAGCCAAATATCCACATCCAGCCCGATCTGGTGGCTGGCATGCCCCCCCAGCATCGGGCCGCCGCGCGGCTGGCTCATGTCTCCTACATAAATCCCGTTCCACCCGATTTCGACCGCCGACTGCGACAGGCGTTCAACAAAGCTGACAAGGTTCGGGTGCCCCCAATGCCGGTTGCGCGACAACCGCATCGCTTGCCAAGCAGGCCCAGTTTCCGGCAATTGCACGGCGCCAGCAAGGCAGCCCTTGGCATAAGAGCCGATAGGCTCTGCGCGCTGCGCCGAAGGTTGGCTTTGGCCGCCAAAAAGCTCTTTTGCGGGTGTATCTGCCAAGGCTGCGCCAGCGAATGCCAGCGCCGCCAAAACAACGGAAATCCGCATCATTCAGCCACCCCCGCGCGCTTTTTCGCCGCCCAAAGCAGGATGATCCCAAACAAGAAAAACGCCACCACCGGTGAAATCCCGGCGCGCTGACTAGCGGTCACTGTGGTCACGGCCGCCACAAGGATCGGCCCGGCAAAGGCGGTGGATTTCCCTGCCATTGCATAAATGCCGAAGGCTTCGGTCATGGAGATTTTGCCATCCACAAAATGAACCACCAAGGTGCGCGACGAAGCCTGCATCGCCCCGCCCGCCGCGCCAATAACGGCTCCGCAGATAAAAAAGGCAATGTTAGGCCAAGAGGAACCCTCGGCAACCGATATCATCAAAACCGACTCTCTGGTGATGGTCAGCACCGCAATGCTCACCAATAGCAGCATCACAATCGAGACCTGAACCACGGGCATCGGTCCCTTCCTGCCATCGACCCAACCACCGATCCATGCCCCGAAAGCACCTGCAATCGCTGCGGCAATCCCGAAGACACCCAGCTCGAAAGAGCCCCAGCCAAGCACTCCGGCGGCATAGATCGCCCCGAATGAGTAAAGCACGACCAGCCCGTCCCGATACAGCATCGAAGCCAGAAAAAACATCCAGAGCTGTGGGTAGTCCTTGATTTTGGCAAGCGTTGCGCGCAGCCCGGTCACGCCCTCTTCCACGGCCCCCAACACGGTTTTGTCTTTGCGAATATCGGGCGTGAACAGAAAAAACGGTATGGCAAACAGCACAAACCAAATCGCCGAAATCGGCCCCGCCGCGCGTGCGGGCTCGCCCAAGGCCGGGTCCAGCCCCATTATCGGGCTCATGCCGATCAAAGTCGTATCTGAATCCGGCGCGGTCGAGATTAACGCCAGATAAACCAGCAAGATCAACACACCCCCTACATAGCCGAGTGCCCAGCCATAGCCCGAAAGCCGGCCTACATCTTCCCGCGGCACCAAATCCGGCAGCATTGAGTTGGTGAAAATAATCACGTATTCCGCGCCCACAAAGGCGGCAACAAAGGCCACATATACCCAGAGATAACTCTCTGCGCCCGGTGCGGCCCACCACAGGCCAATACATCCGGCAATAAACAGTACGCTAAAAGCCGCGACCCACGGTTTGCGCGGGCCGGTCCTATCTGCGGCTGCGCCCAGAAATGGCGCGCTGAAGGCCACCAGAATGCCGGCAAAACCAACGAGAAATCCCCAAACGGACTGCCCTTCTGCCTCTGTCGCAAAAAGCGTGCTGGCAAAATAAGGCGCAAAAATGAAGGTGATAACCAGTGTATGGAAGGGCTGACCCGCCCAGTCAAACAACATCCATCCCCAGATGCCTTTTTTGGATGCGCGTTCGGTCATGGTATCTCCCTAATGTATTCCCGTATAAAACGGGTAAACCGGTATGATATCAAGCGCGGATTTTTCCAAATCCAGGTATGTTTACCGCCGACTAGATATCGGGTGGCCAAATGCGCTGGTTTTCAGCCGCGCTCCAGTCCTGCACCCATTGCGGCAATTCGGGGCTCCAGTCAGCCAAACCCATTTCGGCGGCCACCTCGTTTGTATCCACAATTCCGTCTTTGGTGAAAATCGCCACGCGATAAACCACGGATGAAAGTGCTTCGTCACCCTTCCACATGCTTTGCTGCAAATAAACGAACCGCCCGTCATGCCCCAGCGCTTTGGAGCGCATTTCGAAACGGTCAAACATAACAACGCGCCGCCGGTAGCGTGCCGTGACTCCGGCCATGGTCATATTCCAGCCGCGCCGCCTTAGCGCGGCGACAAGCCCGATGCGTTGCGCCAAAAATATTCGCCCTAGATCATAAAGCGTCAGCGTCCGGCCGTTATTGAGTTCTCGCCACATATCCAGATCAACCGGCCAGACCCGATGATGGGATACATGTACGCCATCCAATGGCAAAGGCGGGGCCTTGCGGTGGACAAACATTTGGTGCGCCATGCGGATAAACGGATACATCTTTTCTCCAGCCGTGATCTTGCCGCCGGAATAACGCAAAAAATCGGAAGGATAGCAAGCGCTAACGTGGCGTCGCTGAAATATTGCGTTGCCCTTGCGGCGGGCCCGTTCACATACTAGATGTGTGGCCTTAACCTGCTACCGGAGCCATTCCATGACCTCGCTTTTCCAGATCCTGACTTTTGCCATCGATATCGTGTGGTTCGTAATTATCGCCCACATCATCATGAGCTGGCTTGTGGGATTTCAGGTGCTCAATCTGCGCCAGCCATTGGTAGCGCAAATCTGGTTCGGCCTAAACCGCCTGCTAGAGCCGATCTATGGCCCGATCCGCAAAATTCTGCCCAATATGGGCGGGCTCGACCTTGCGCCAATGGTCGTAATTTTCAGCATTTTTGCCCTACGCACAATCCTTTATAACAACATCTCGGCCTTTGGATAAGCCAGCCTTGGTGAAAGGTTGAAAAATGAAATATTTGCGACTCTATGCGGACCAAAATGGTGAAAGCCATGCCGAGGAAATCGAAGCCACCTTCGAGATGCAGCAATACGCGCCGCCCGCGCCCGAGTTTGGCATCTCCACTCCGACGGACGCAGCGCGTTATGTGTTTGTGAATTTCCCGGCCAACTGGACAAGCGAATTGCACCCCTCGCCTCGCCGCCAACTTCTCGTGATGATATCCGGCCAGCTAAAGGGCGGCACGAGCGACGGTAACACCTTGATTTTAAACTCCGGCGATGTGCTGTTGATGGAAGACACCACGGGCAAAGGCCACACCGCCGAAACGCTCGGCAATGACCCCGTTCATGCCATAATGATTCACCTTGAGTGAAGCCGTGCGTTAACGCACTGGCTCTTTCATCGTCACCAGCTCTTCCGCCGCTGTCGGGTGCACTGCGACCGTGCGGTCAAAGTCCTCTTTGGTGGCGCCCATTTTCACCGCCACACCGGCAAGCTGGATCATCTCACCGGCAGCCGGGCCGACAATATGGCAGCCAAGCACTTTGCGGGTGCTTTTCTCCACAATCAGCTTCATCAGCATTCGTTCGTCACGCCCTGCCAGAATATTGGCCATCGGCCTAAATGCCGCGCGATAAACCTCGATGTCAAAGTCATCACGTGCGTCTTCTTCGGTGTAACCCACGGTGCCAATTTCTGGCTGGGTAAACACCGCTGTCGCAATCATCTCGTGGTCCATCGCGGTCGGGTTGTCGTTAAACACGGTCTCGACAAAGGCCATGCCCTCGCGGATGGCAACCGGCGTAAGCTGCACACGGTCGGTCACATCGCCCACCGAATAAACGCTGTCGCAACTGGTCGCCGAATACCGGTCCACCATAATCTCGCCACGCCGCCCAAGCTTCACGCCCGCTTCCTCCAGCCCCATGCCTTCGGTATTAGGCACGCGGCCAGTGGCATACATCACAGCATCCACAACAGTTTCAGACCCGTTGGTGCATTTCACCAGCAGCCCGTCATCCTGCTTTTTAATCTCCATCACATCCGTGCCAAGGTGCAGGTCAATTCCCTTGCGGATCATTTCGTCCGCCACATGCCCGCGCACCTCGCCATCAAACCCGCGCAAAATCTGCGCGCCCCGGTAAAATTGCGTCACTTCAGCCCCGAGGCCATTAAAAATGCCCGCAAATTCGCAGGCAATGTAACCACCACCAACAATCATTATCCGCTTGGGCAAGTCTTTCAGATGGAACACATCATTCGATGTCATCACATGCTCGGCACCCTTCACATTGGGCACAAATGGCTGGCCACCTGTGGCCACCAAAATCCATTTCGCCGTGAAGGTCTCACCGGTTGAAAGCTCAACCGTATGGCCGTCTTTCAGCACCGCGCGGGCGTCATAGATGGTCACATCGTTGCCGCTTAGCCCTTTGCGATACAGGCCCTCAAGCCTGTCCAGCTCCGCATCCTGCTTGGCCATCAGCTTTGACCAGTCAAAGCTGCGCTCGCCAATGCTCCAGCCAAAACCTTCGGCATCGTTCATCGCCTCGGAATAGCCCGACGCATAAACCATCAGTTTTTTCGGCACACAGCCCCTAATCACACAGGTCCCGCCCATGCGGTATTCCTCGGCCAATGCCACCTTGGCCCCGCCCATCGCTGCCACACGGCCCGCGCGCACGCCGCCCGAGCCACCACCAATTACAAACAAATCAAAATCATAGTCCATCTCAGGCCCCCGGCACGTAAAGAGAATCTTCACCTGGCATATGGACCTTCTTGCGCCCCATATTACCTCCGTCGCGGTCATATATGTGCACGTTTCCGTCATCATACCCTACCAACACCGTGTCAGCCATCACCACAAACAACCCGGTTTCGACCACGCCGGGGATGCGGTTCAATGCCTCGGCCAAGCCGCGCGGATCACCGATCCGATTCAAATGCAGGTCCAGAATATAATGGCCCTCGTCGGTCACATAAGGCTCGTCCCCGTCCATGCGCATCGTAATCCGCCGGTTCGCGACATCCGCGCCCACCAAAACTTCCTCAATCGTTGATTCCGTGCTGCCCCACCCAAAGCGCACCACTTCCACCGGCAGCGGGAACGCGCCCAACGCGTCCACTTGCTTGGAGGCATCCGAGATCACCACCATCTGGTTGCTGGCACTCGCCACAATCTTTTCTTGCAAAAGCGCGCCACCCCCGCCTTTGATCAGGTTGAGGTTGGCATCAAATTCATCTGCCCCGTCCACGGTCACGTCTAGCCATCCGGCATCTTCCAGCGTGGTCAACGGAATGTTCAGGCTCGCGGCCAGATCACGGGTGCGGCTAGAGGTCGGCACACCGACAATTTCCAAGCCCTCATTGTTTACGAGGTTACCCAGAAGCTGCACAAACCAAGCGGCGGTAGAGCCGGTGCCAAGCCCAACCTTCATCCCGGGTTTAATAAAATCCAGCGCCGCTTTGGCGGCCGCGTATTTCCCTCTGTCCGATCCAGTTACGGTGTCGTTCATTTTTCATCCCCTTGGGCTGGAATTGGGCGCAATCGCGCTTGCAATCGTCGGGTTTCCCCCTGCATGTTGCCGCTATATAGTGATAATACGGCAAAAACCCAAGGGGAAAGCCATGTTTCTCAGCATCTTCGATGTGTTCAAAATCGGTGTAGGCCCGTCCTCGTCACACACGGTTGGCCCGATGGTCGCTGCGGGTCGATTTCTCATCCTGCTGCGCGAGGGCCGGGAGGTGGTGCCGGGTGCCGGAACCCTTGCCCGCTTGGGCTGCACGCTGCATGGCTCGCTGGCCTTCACCGGCAAAGGCCACGCGACTGATCGCGCTGTAACGCTTGGGTTTGCCGGCTTCAATCCCGCAAGTTTTGACCCCGAAAAAGCCGCCGAAGCCGAACACGAGATCGCCCAGCGCGGCACTGTGTCGCCCGAAGGTCTCGGCACCCTGCGCTACCTTCAGGCGGATGACCTGAAGTTCGACTATGAAACCACCCTGCCCGGCCATGCCAACGGCATGGTGCTTTCGGCCTTCGATAGTTCCGGCAATCTTTATGCGCGCGAGACCTATTACTCGACCGGCGGCGGTTTTGTGCTAACCGAAAGCGAATTGGCCGGAAACGAACTCACAGCCGAAGAACCTTCCTCCTCCTATCCGTTTCGCTCCGCCGACGAAATGTTGGCTATGGCCCAAAGCAGCGGCAAGTCTATCGCCCGTATGAAGCTCGAAAACGAGCTCCACCACATGAGCCGTGAAGCCCTGTCTTCCGGCTTGGAACGCGTATGGAAAGTGATGAATTCCAGCATTGAGCGCGGTTTTGCCACCGAAGGCATCCTCCCCGGTGGGCTCAACATGAAACGCCGGGCAAAAGACATCCATGAGGCTCTGCAAGCCGAACAAGGCACCAACATGGCCGCGCCTCACACTATTAATGACTGGATCAGTGTTTACGCCATCGCCGTGAATGAAGAAAACGCCGCTGGTGGCCAAGTGGTCACCGCACCCACCAATGGGGCTGCGGGCGTCCTCCCCGCTACCCTGCGCTACTATCTGGACCACGTGCCCACCGCGCGCTCAGAAATGATCGAAACCTTTTTGCTCACCGCGGCTGCCATTGGCGGAATCATCAAAGCGAACGCCTCAATCTCGGGGGCCGAAGTCGGCTGCCAAGGTGAGGTCGGCTCCGCCAGCGCCATGGCCGCTGCCGGTCTGTGCGCCGCCCTCGGTGGCACCCCGCAACAGGTCGAAAATGCCGCCGAGATCGCGCTGGAGCATCATTTAGGCATGACCTGCGACCCCGTCAAAGGCCTCGTTCAGGCACCGTGCATAGAGCGCAATGGACTTGGCGCAATCAAAGCCGTATCCGCTGCGTCGCTGGCATTGCGGGGGGATGGCACCCACCTTGTCAGCCTTGATGCCTGCATCGAAACCATGCGTCAAACCGGCCGTGATATGAACCACAAATACAAAGAAACCTCGCTCGGAGGGCTGGCGGTCAACGTGCCGGAATGCTAGCTTTGCTAAAAAAGGCGAGCGCATGATACCCAAAATTATTCACCAGACATGGAAGGATGAAAACCTTCCGGTTCCGGCCTCGATGCCGCAAAGCTGGCGCGCGCAAAATCCCGATTGGGAATACCGTTTCTGGACGGATGCGCAGCTCGCCGAATTTGTAAAAGCAGAGTATCCAGAGCTCTGGCCGCTTTATGAGGCCGCCCCCAAACCGGTGATGCGGGCCGATATCGCCCGCTACCTGCTCTTGCACCATTTCGGCGGGCTCTATGCCGATATTGACACCACCTGCCTTGCCCCGCTTGCCGCGATTGAAGGTGAATCCCGCGTGATCCTCTCACAGGAACCTTCCGAGCATTGGCCCCCGCACACCCTCCCGCGCGCCCTCCCTTTTATGGTCTTCAACGGCACAATCGCCAGTCCGCAAGGGCACCCGTTTTGGCTTCATGTGATCGAAACCTTGAAAGCCTGCCAGCACGCCAAAAAAGTGCTCGAGGCGACAGGCCCGCTTATGTTCACCGGCGCTGTGCTGAGCTACCCCGAGCAAAGCGAACTCGCGCTCCACTCCTGCCACCTGTTTAACGTTGATACAAAGGACGGCACGCCAAGTGCCGACACCGAATTCGGCCCGCTGGCCCCACTGCGCATATCCACCCACCACTGGGAAGGCACGTGGTTCAACAAGCCCCGCTTTGACCCTCTCAAGGCGCTCCGGGATGTTATTTTTAAAGGCATTTATCACATAACCCGCGGTAAATTCCTCTCGGAAGCGGATGCCCGTGCGATGCTTGACAAACCCCTTCTCGAAACGCCGCTCCCCCCCTATGACCCAAGCCAACTCCCTACCATTTCCATCCTCATTCCGCTGCGGGATGCCGCACCTTACCTTCCGCGCTGTTTCGAGCTGCTCGATGCGCTTGACTACCCCAAAGACCTGATCAAAGTCACCTTCTGCGAAGGCGAAAGTCGTGACAACACCGTCACGCTCCTGAACGAACTTATTGCGCCCCGCATGGCCAGCTATCGCGGCCTTCAGGTCACCCATTTCACCACCAAAGTGAATATCCCGCGCCGCAATCGCTGGCGCCCCGAGTTGCAAAAAAAGCGCCGCGCCGCCATTGCCCGTGTGCGTAATCATCTGATCACGGAAGGGGTTGACGAAACCGATGACTGGGCGCTCTGGATTGATGTGGATGTCTGCGACTACCCGAGCGATATTCTGCACACCTTGCTCAAAACCAATGCCAAAATCGTCACCCCCGATTGTACCAAAACCCCCGGTGGTCCGAGCTATGATATGAACGCCTTCCTCGATATAGGCAGCCCTAAATCAGCCAGCTATTACCGGCGCGCTGTTGGAGGAATTTTCCAACCTCCCGCAAACTATTACTGGCGCTGTCATTTGCATGATCTGCGCTACCTGCCGCGGGTTCCGCTTTCGTCGGTCGGCGGCACAATGCTGCTGGTGCATAGCTCTGTCCACCGCGCGGGCCTCACCTTCCCCGAACTTCCCTATGGCGACTTGCTGGAAACCGAAGCCTTTGGCAAATGGGCCTGCGATATGGGAATTTCCCCTATAGGTTTACCCCAAGTCGAGATACAACACGTCAATGAATAGCCCCCATCCAAAGGCAAACCCATGAAACGCTCCGAAATCAACCTGATCCTCGCCGAGGGCGAAGCCTTCATCCGCTCGTTCGGCTTTGAGCTTCCCCCTTTTGCCAGATGGTCCCCCGAGGAGTTGCGCAGCAAAGGTGCTGCGGCTGAGGGCATTATCAACGCCCGCCTCGGCTGGGATATCACCGATTACGGCCAAGGCGATTTCGCCAATCTAGGCCTGTTCCTTTTTACCGTCCGCAACGGCTCGCTGGCAGATCTGCAAGCCGGTGGTGGCATGTGCTACGCTGAAAAAATCATGATCTCGCGCCAAGATCAAATCTCCCCCATGCACCGCCATATTGTGAAAGCCGAAGATATCATCAACCGGGGCGGCGCCAAGCTGGCGCTCAAAATGTATAGCTCCGACGCGGCCGGAAATATCGACAAGTCAGCCGATGTTATTGTCGCCACCGACGGCCTCACCCGCACCCT
>DFBP01000006.1:0-209 GCA_002366685.1 Rhodobacterales bacterium UBA3077
GGATAGGTGAGGATTTCCATTTCATAGCCGAAATTGCCGTCGAGCGAGGCCATAATGGTGAACGGGTTGAAGCCCGCACAGTTCACAGCCAACGGGTTGGAACCCGTGTTAAAGCCTGCAATATGCAAGCGGCCCGAACGCATGGCTTCGATCTGTGCTGCGTTGGACTGCACAGGGAAGAACACCACGTTTTTACCGGTTTTCTCTTC
>DFBP01000006.1:318-1824 GCA_002366685.1 Rhodobacterales bacterium UBA3077
GTCGGTGCGTCGGCCAACAGGTCGCCGTTGCGGTCGCAATACATCGGATCAAGATCGCCACGCGGGCAGTCCTCTTGCGCAAAGGCTGCGCTACCTGCGCCGAGCAGAAGCGCAACGGTTGCGGCGCCCAAAAGATTCGTTTTCATATTTTCCTCCACTTGTTTTTTTGTGAAAGAATTAGAGGCCACTTTTTCGCACAAAGCAACGAGTAATGTCACAGAAATGTCATATTCCGCGTCAGAACGGGTGGCACAGAAATTTTTTCTACAATCCGCGGTCCATCAGGGATTGGATTTGGCCGCGCCGTGTATCAGCGACAATCCGGCCCAGTTCCTGCTCGCCCTTGAGCAATACCAAGGTTGAGCGGCGCGGGATGTTCAGGTTGGTGGTGATGGCCGCACGGCCATAGGTATCCCAGTCGACCTTCACAAATGTAATTGTTGCGCTATAGGCCGGATTGGCGGCGCGACACGCACCGCCTCCTGCCTAAGTATGCTTCTTTCTCATAATCACCCTCCTTTTGCGCTCAATACGCGGTTAAAGGAGCGGCACAATTGCGTGACTGGTCCACTTCATGAAAATCAGTTCTGTTTCTTGGTTAACTGAACAGCGATGATGCCTACAGTTATAACGATTACCCCCAAAGCATCGCGGAATGTCAGGCTTTCTTCAAGAACCAGTGCCGCAATGGCAACGCCCAGAAAGGGGTTGAGAAAGTGAAAGCTGGAGGCTCGGATGGCCCCGATTCGGCGCACCAGCAAAAACCAGATCAGTGTAGCCAGTACGCCCGGCACCAGCGTGGTGTAAATGAAGGCTGTGATAAGCTGCCATGTCCATTCCACTTGCCAGGTTTCGAAGGCGAGCGAGGCCGGAAATAGTGCGGCGCTCGCCACCAGCATTTGCAACCCCACCACCATCAGCACGTTGCCAGAGCTAACCGCACCACGCACCAAAAGTGTTGCGAGGCTCAGCGCGCCAACCCCGAGAAAGGCCAGCGCAACGCCGGTTAGGTCTGCCCCACCGGAAAGCCGGGCGCCCATTATGATGAGCACACCTACAAGGCCGGCCACCAGCCCGGCAATCCCGAGCAAGGGTAGTTTTTCCTTAAAAAAAATCCAGCTCAGTAGCGCTACCAGCAGCGGCAGCAGGCTGGCGATAATCGCGGCCAGGCCGGCCTCTATCCATTGCATCGCCACAAAGTTGGAGCCCAGATAAACGCCGTTTTGCAGCAAGCCAAACAGCACCACAGCCATCCATTGCTTGCGCGTGAGCGATATCCGCTGCCCCAGCATTCGCGCGATCAACATCGCCAGAAGGCCGGAGATCAAAAACCGCACAGAAAGCAGCAGCAGCGGCGATGCATAAGCCACCGCAATGCGCGCCGAAGTAAAAGCGCTGCTCCACATCAGCACAAATGAAAGACCCATCAGAAGGGCGCGAATGTCCATACAAGGTATCCTGTACTGCGTTTATTTAGGTGTTTTGGCTTTCCAGCATCTGCTTTAT
>DFBP01000006.1:1867-2797 GCA_002366685.1 Rhodobacterales bacterium UBA3077
CGCGGGATCATCATTTCTGTTTTTGAAAAAGGCATAGAAGGAAAGGCCCACATTTGGCCCTTTGGCTCTTACCTTTTCATCACAAATCTGCATGGCTTTTTGCTTCAAAGAATTCCGCATCTCGTCCAACCGATAATATGCCAAAAAAAACGGACCGCCTAATGGCGGCCCGCTAAATAACACACCTGTCAAACAGCTTAGCTGTTGATCAGGTCTTTCAGCGCTTTAGCGATGGTCACTTTGGCCACGCGGTCTGCGCCTTTTTTCATTTGCTCGCCGGTGGCAGGGTTGCGCACCATGCGTTCCGGGCGGTCACGACAAGCGAATTTGCCAAGGCCTGGCAGGGTCACGGCGCCGCCGGCTTGCAGCTCGGACGATACGATGCCTTCAAGAGCTTCCAGCGCACCTTTGGCGGTGTTTTTATCTGTATCCATTGCTTCGGATAGTGCGGTGATCAGTTGCGCTTTGGTCATGGCTTTCTTTGTCATGGTTATCCCCCATATGACGTTGGTATATTAAGTTGAACTGGTCTTTTGACCTTATCAGGCAAGACTAAATCGGGTTTGGCAGCGAAACTCAATCAAAGATTTCGAAAAATGCAAATTTTTTGACTCTTCAATCAAGAAAGTCGGCAATTATTCGCCAAATTGTGTGAATTTAAAGGAATGCGGTTTCCTCAAAGCTGCGTAATTTACGCGAATGCAAGCGCTCCAGCGGCATAGACCGTAGAGATTCCATCGCGCGAATACCGATTTTAAGGTGTTGTGCGACCTGTGTCTTATAAAATTCCGTGGCCATGCCGGGCAGCTTTAGTTCTCCGTGCAGCGGCTTGTCGGATACGCAAAGTAGGGTGCCGTAAGGCACGCGGAACCGAAAACCGTTGGCGGCAATCGTGGCGCTCTCCATATCCAGCGCGATGGCGCGGGATTG
>DFBP01000006.1:2828-3334 GCA_002366685.1 Rhodobacterales bacterium UBA3077
TCGATCGTGGCAACCGTGCCGGTCCGCATGATCTTCTTCAATTCATAGCCGGAATAATTAGTGACCTCGGCCACAGCCTGCTCCAGCGCCACCTGCACCTCGGCCAGAGCCGGAATCGGCACCGAGGTCGGCAGGTCATCATCCAGCACTTTGTCTTCGCGCATATAGGCGTGGGCCAGCACATAATCCCCAAGGCTTTGTGAATTGCGCAGGCCGGCGCAATGCCCGAGCATCAACCACACATGCGGGCGCAGAACGGCCACATGGTCGGTGATGGTTTTGGCATTGCTTGGCCCCACACCGATATTCACCATGGTGATCCCCGATCCATCTGGCCGGGTCAGGTGGTAGGTTGGCATTTGCGGGGTCCGGCCAGCGGGCCCGCCCGTGGTGCCCTCGGCTGTCGTGATGGTGTTGCCACCCTCGACAATAGACCTATAGCCCGAATTTGGGTCTTTCACCTGCGCGTGCGCAAAGGTCAAAAACTCGTCCATATAGAACTGGTA
>DFBP01000181.1:0-2082 GCA_002366685.1 Rhodobacterales bacterium UBA3077
GAGGCCGCGCGCCAGATCAGGGGCGACGCACCAGGGATGCAGCTTAACGGCGTGGATTTGGCGGTCGCGCATGGCAATGGCGGTGTGCTGTCCAGCCAGGTCACGGCTATTCTGGGTTCGGCAAGTACCGTTTGATTTCGGATTTGAAGGGAATTTTACAGTGGATATCGAGGCGCTGAACAATTGGAAGTTCGAGGATATCGAGCACAGTTACACCGAACGCGACACCATGCTTTACGCGCTCGGACTGGGGTTTGGCGAAGATCCGAATGACCCAAAAGAGCTGGCCTATGTTTATGAAGACGGGTTGGTGGCCGCGCCAAGCATGGCAGTTATTCTGGGCTATCCCGGGTTTTGGTTGAAAGACCCGAAAACCGGCATTGACTGGAAAAAGGTTTTGCACGGTGAGCAGTGGCTTGAGGTATTTAAGCCGCTACCGGTTGCGGGTACGGTGATTGGCCGCACAAGTATTGACCAGATTTCCGACAAGGGCGAAGGCAAAGGTGCGGTGCTGTATCTAAGCCGCGACATCATTGATGCCGCTTCCGGCGAGACATTGGCGCGCGTGAAGATGTCAACTTTTTGTCGGGGTGACGGGGGTTTTGGCGGTGAAAACCTGCCCGGCCCCGTGCCAGCCGTGCTGCCGGAGCGCGCGCCCGATCACGTTTGTGATCTGACAACCTTACCGCGCCAAGCGCTGATTTACCGGCTAAGTGGTGATTATAATCCGCTGCACGCGGACCCAGAAGTGGCACGCTCGGTCGGGTTTGATCGTCCGATTTTGCACGGGCTGGCGACCTATGGTCTGGCGGGCCGTGCGGTTTTGAAGTCGATCTGCGATTATGACTCCAGCCGTTTGGTGGGGCTTGATGTGCGGTTTTCCGCGCCAGTTTACCCCGGCGAGACTGTGCGGTTTGAAATCTGGGAAGATAATAAGGACGTGCGGTTCCGCGCAACGGTGCCGGAGCGCGATGTGCTGGTGCTTAATAATGGCGCCGCGCGCCTTGCCTAAAAGGAAAAACGAATGACGCAACCCCTTGATGATATCCTAGTGTTGGATTTCAGCACGCTTTTACCTGGCCCGATGGCGACACTGATGCTGGCCGAGGCCGGGGCGGAAGTTATCAAGCTGGAACGCCCTGGCACTGGCGAGGATATGCGCCTGACAATGCCGCAGATCGAGGGGCGCAGCCTTGGCTATGCTGTCCTGAACCGTGGCAAAAAAAGCATCGCGCTGAACCTTAAGGCCGAGGGGGCTGTTGAAAGCCTGCGGCACCTGATCGAAAAAGCCGACGTTATTGTTGAACAGTTCCGCCCCGGCGTTATGGACCGTCTGGGGCTGGGCTACGAGGCCGTAAAGGCGCTCAATCCGGCGGTTATTTATTGTTCAATTACCGGCTATGGCCAGACCGGGCCAAAACGCGACGCTGCCGGGCATGACATGAACTATGTCGGCGATGCCGGGGTTCTATCCCTGAGCGCGGGGCCTGTAGACCAACCGGCCAATCCATTTGCTTTGGTTGCCGATATCGGCGGCGGGACCTATCCAGCGGTGATGAATATTTTGTTGGCTCTGCGCCAGCGGGACAAAAGCGGGCAAGGGGCATATCTTGATATTGCCATGGCCGAAGGCGCTTTTGCCTTTGCATATTGGGCCCATGCCAAGGGCGTTGTGGCGGGCGAGGACATTGAAAATGGTGCAGACCGGTTGACCGGTGGCACAGCGCGCTACCGGATGTATCCGGCGGCAGATGACCGGCTGATAGCTGTCGGGGCGATCGAGGAAAAGTTCTGGATTGCGTTTTGCAACGTAATTGACCTTCCGGCGGCGCTGCGGGATGACAACAAGGACCAAAACGCGACCAAGGCCGAGGTGGCCCGTAGGCTGGCAGCCAAGCCGTCCGCCTATTGGGAGCCGCTTTTGACGGCGGCGGATTGCTGCTGCACGGTTGTTAAAACCCCGCTTGAGGCAAAGCAAGACCCGCATTTCACGGCGCGGGGGGTTTTTGAGCGGAAAACGCTTGTTGGCGAGACAGAGATTGACGCGCTGCCGCTGCCAATTGCACCGATGTTCAGGTCGGC
>DFBP01000181.1:2181-2763 GCA_002366685.1 Rhodobacterales bacterium UBA3077
TTGCAAAGAAGAGGTTGAGATGTCGGAGTCCGAATTGTCAAACGAGGCGGGGCGCTTTGTGTCTCCGGCGCATTATGTCGATAGCGATAGCCGGGAAGTTCATGCGTTTGTCATGTCGGCATTGGGCGATATGGCACCCGACGTTTCCAAAAAGGAAAAAGCTATCCGCCTGTTCGAAGCTGTGCGTGATAACATTCGGTATGACCCTTACACATTCGCCCTGAACGCCGAAGCCTACCGCGCCAGCGAAATTGCGGGGATGGAGTCGGCTTTTTGTGTGCCAAAGGCCATTTTGCTGGCGGCCTGCTTGCGGGCTGTTGGCATTCCCGCCGCGCTTGGCTTTGCCGATGTGCGAAATCACCTAAATACGCCGAAGCTGGCGGCGTTGATGGATACCGACCTGTTCATTTATCACGGCTATGTCCAGCTTTGGCTAGACGGAAAACCCTATAAGGTGACACCAGCCTTTAACATGGATCTGTGCAACCGGTTTGGCGTGAAGCCGTTAGTATTTGATGGAGAGCATGATGCGCTTTTCCATGAATTTGACGAACACGACCAGCGGCACATGGAATATGTGAA
>DFBP01000181.1:2861-4441 GCA_002366685.1 Rhodobacterales bacterium UBA3077
CTGCACATAGATGAAGACTATGCCAAAGGGATTCATGGCGGCCTGATAGCGTCTGGATTCCAGACTATGCTGGTTGTGTTTGAGCCCGTCATGCGTGAACTGATGGTCGGTGTGGCAAATATCGGCGGTATCGGCTTCAATACCTTGCGATGGCTACGGCCGGTTTTTCCGGATGAGGCGCTGGATATCAAGCTGGTGGTGGATAGCGTTACGCCTTCGCGCAGCAAGCCCGACCGCGGGGTTCTGAAATACACACTTGAGGCCTTTAATCCGGCTGGTGAAAAGGTTTTTAGCACCGAAACTCCGGTGATGATCCAGCGCGGAAAGGGTAATTCGTGATGACGATGGAACAAGAAGAAGACCTGCGTTTGTTGCGCGACAGCGCTCGCACGCTGCTGGAACGCGCCGGCGGAATCGCGCGGGCGCGTCGCGTTCGAGATGATGGCGCGGGTTGGGGCGCTGACGTTTGGCGAGACTTGGCCGAAGCCGGTGTTTTGAGCGTGACAACACCTGAAGAATCCGGCGGGCTGGGCATGGGATTGTCCGCCGCAGGTGTGATCGCCGAGGAAGTTGGCCGCGTGATAGCACCCGAACCGGTTGTGCCATCTGTTGCGATGGCAATCGGGCTGTTGCACCGGTTATGCGCTGACGGGCCGGATCTGGAACGGGCGATATCGGGCGAGGTAACGCTGGCCGTCGCATGGCAAGAACGCGATACGCGCGGCGTGTCTGACACGATTGCCTGCCGTCTGGAAGGCGGTGCATTGACGGGTCGCAAGGATTGGGTCATGGGCCTTGCAGATGCTGCGCCGGTTCTGGTGATTGCCAAGGGAGAGAACGGCCTCGCACTTGTGCGTGTCGCTGGAGATGCGACGGGCATGACAAGGCGGGCCGTGCGGCAATCGGATGGCAGTGCCCTTAGCGCACTGGATTTTGCGACAACGCCGGTTGAGGTGCTTGCGGAAGGCGCCCATGTGGCCGAAGCCCTTGGTGAGGCGGTCGCTGATGCGACAGCGCTGACCGCAGCCGAACTGGTGGGCTTAAGCGCAGCCGCGCTGGATCTGACGCTTGAATACATAAAAACGCGCGAGCAATTTGATAAACCGATTGGATCGTTTCAGGTTATCCAGCATCGCGCCGTTGACATGAAAATCATGCAGGAAGTGGCCGAAGCCGCCGTGCGCGAAGCGCTTGGCGCCATGGAAGGCGCTGCAAATCCGCTGGCTCGAATACGTCAGGCCAGCCGCGCTAAAGCGCGGGCCTGCACTGCCGCGCAAAAAATCACACGGGAAGCGATCCAGCTGCATGGCGCGGTCGGGTATACGGATGAATTTGACGTCGGGATGCTGCTGAACCGGGCGCTGGTTTTATCCGCATGGCTGGGCGATGCGAAGTATCACCGCCGCCACTGGCTAGAGGCCCGAGATACCGAGGAGGCAGGCAAATGACAAATTGGAACGCCATGACAGACGCGGAAATCCGCTCCGAGGTTCGTGGCTTTTTTGAAGCGGAATATCCCGAAGAACTGCGTCACCTGCCGCACCGCCCCAAATTTGCGGAAATTGCGCATTGGCATGTAA
>DFBP01000252.1:0-334 GCA_002366685.1 Rhodobacterales bacterium UBA3077
TGGAGCGGGCGATGAGATTCGAACTCACGACATCTTCGTTGGCAACGAAGTGCTCTACCACTGAGCTACGCCCGCTTCGTGTGGCTGATATATAGAGATTCCCGATGGGGCTGCAAGCGCAAATTTGCCCCATCCGGCAATTATTTTATCGCAGGGGAAAATTCGGCAGGATTTGCGCGAAATCGGGAATTGGGCCCGCCGGCGTTTCTTTGTGCGGTTTGCTGGCAAACAGCATCGCGTAGCCATGCACTAAGGACCAGACCAGCACTTCGGTGCCCTGTTCATGGCCATTGACCGGCTCAAATGGCGCGCAAGCGGAGCGGAGTTCCATATA
>DFBP01000252.1:410-2793 GCA_002366685.1 Rhodobacterales bacterium UBA3077
GCAGCGGCTTTGGCACGGTGGCTGCGCATCTCCTCTGTAAAAATGCGGTAGCCGCGTGCGATAATCGCGCCTTGCAGGCTAATGAGCCCGCTAAAATGATGTGCGGGAGCCGCGTGTGAAACACCAGCGCGGGTGGCGCATTTTCGCAGGGTCATGGTGGAGGGCCCACCCTCCTCCAGCAATTCCAGCCCGGCATTGATAAGGGCTTCGCGCAGGTCGCCGTGATGGTGTTTTGGCTTTTTCATACAGCAAGTTTAGCTAGCTACTTGACAGTGTCAAGCTGTATATCTATCTTGACGCTGTCAACTTAAAGGATTCCCGATGAACATTCCCCGCATTTCCCTGATCTTAGCTGCCATTCTAAGCCTGCTGGTAGCCCTTTCCTCTTATCGGTTTCTGGCTTTGGGCCTGCCGCTTACCTATCCCAAATTGCTCGGACAGATCGAAGCGCAAAGGCTCGCCTTTGTGCTCCATATAAGTATAGCCCCTGTGGCGCTGGCCATCGGGGCGGTGCAGTTCTTCCCCGCCCTGCGGCGCAATCACAAAGCGCTGCACCGGTGGCTGGGGCGAGTTTACGGCGCGGCCATTCTGGTGAGTGGCTCGACGGGGTTGATTGTGGCGCTCAACGCAGCGGGCGGAATTTCGGCACAGGCCGGGTTTGCAGCGCTGGCGGTGCTTTGGGTGTTGGTAACGGCAAATGCTGTTCGGCTCGCCATGCAGCGCAAGATCGGCAAACACCGGCGTTGGATGACTTATTCTTATGCTTTGACCTTTGCAGGAGTAACACTGCGGCTTTACCTCCTCGGCTTTATGGCTGCGGGGTTCAGCTATACGGAAGCTACGGCCTATCTCGCATGGATGTGCTGGATTCCCAATTTGGCATTTGCCTATTGGTGGCTAAATCGGGGGAAAGCGGCATGAAACAGATTGCTTTTTGGCTGGTGCTGGCGGCTACCTTTACGGTCTACCTTGTGATGGTGCTTTGGAGCTTGCCCAAGCTATCGGAAATGGCAGGTGGCTTGGCTATGTTTGACATGCGCCCAAGCGGGTATTCTTTTGAGGAAGCGCAAGCGATAATGGCTGCGCTCGGCGAAGGTGGGCGCAGTTTTTACCTTAATACGCAACAGGTGCTGGATACCCTGTATCCGCTCCTGATGGGGCTGGCTTTGGCACTGAGTTTTGCGCGGCTGTTTGCCGGCAAATGGCTGGGGGCGCTGGTGGCTCTGGCCCTCGCGGCATCCGGGTTTGACCTGATGGAAAACCGGGGTGTGGCGGATATGTTGATTGCAGGGCCAGATGGGCTGAGCGTTGCGTTGGTCGAGGCGGCAAACCGATGGACAGTGTTGAAATCTGGCGCGGTGAGTATCGCGATGCTTGCGCTGGTTGCGGGGCTGCTTTTAGCGGGCTGGTCCCGCTATAAGGCCAAAAGAAGGACGCTCACTTACAAGTGATCTTCACGTTGTTGATGCCCCCAATTCCCCCTGATAGCCTTCAGCAAAACGCGGGAGATCACAATGACCCAGAAAGATTGGATCGCTATTGGGGTGGCACTTATATTAACCGCCGCAGCCCATTTTATGGGGGTATGGCCTTTACTCGGAGGGCATCCCTACTGGTCAGCCAGCGCTAGCATGATTGGGTTTGCGATCGGGTTTGCCTTTGCCTTGCCTACGCTTGTCTGGCTTGTCAAAGGGCACCGTGAAGCGCTGATCTACTTTGCTGTTTACCTAGCAATGGCCATCATCGCGATCTACATTTCTACCGAAGGCAAGCGCGAGTTTGTCGGGTCATACGCCGAAAACCGCCTTGCGGGGCAGTTTTGGTATTTTGCGTTTATCGCCTTCATCGCAAGTTCGGTCGCGGCTATCGCGCTCTTCCCAAGGCTCTTTTCGAAAAAGTAACCTTACTCAAACTCGACCAACAGATCCTTGGCATCGACCTGCGCGCCGGGGGTCACATGCACGGCCTTTACTTTGCCATCCGCATCGGCGTGGATGCCGGTTTCCATTTTCATGGCCTCGATGGTCATCAGAAGGTCGCCTTCATGGACTTCTTGCCCCGCGGTCACGGCCACGGTCGCGATCAGGCCCGGCATTGGCGCACCGATATGGTTGGCATTGCCAGCTTCGGCTTTCGGGCGTTTGGCTGTGGTTGCCGCGACCTTGCGGTTGGCGACACGGATCACCCTAGGCTGGCCGTTGAGCTCAAAAAACACTTTCGCATCGCCGTCCTCATTGGTTTCGCCCACCGCTTGCAGGCGGATTTCGAGGGTTTTACCGGGGTCAATTTCGGCGCTGAGCTCTTCGCCCGGCTCCATACCATAAAAGAAGGTTTTGGTTGGTAGCGCACGGACAGGCCCATAGATGCGGTGGCGGCCCATGTA
>DFBP01000081.1:0-320 GCA_002366685.1 Rhodobacterales bacterium UBA3077
ATTTCGGCCAAAACGCCAGTCTCCGAAAGTCGGATGGCATCGTTAAACCCCTTTGAACCAAAAAGAAAAAAGGCCCACACTTGGGCCTCGTCTCGCGTTCGCGAATGATTTGTGGCGGAGAGACAGGGATTCGAACCCTGGGAACCCGTGAAGGCTCAACGGTTTTCGAGACCGCCCCATTCGACCACTCTGGCACCTCTCCGCAAGGTAGATGGGTCGCATCAACGGAGCGGAAACTATGCGGGGCAGGGGGTAAGCGCAAGTGGAAAATGTGAGATAACCCTACACTTGTAAGAAAACCGGAACTGCCCTAGCTTTCT
>DFBP01000081.1:486-3573 GCA_002366685.1 Rhodobacterales bacterium UBA3077
CGGAGACAATGCACCGAGTTGGTGCTCCGGACCCGACAGCATGGGGTTTGCATGGCTCGATTCACCGGCTTTGCCCGCATATCAAATGCCTGATGCACGTGCACTCCGATTACGCTACCGTGCTGGCCAGCCTTGCCGACAGCACTTTGTTGCCAATTGATCAAAACACCGCAATGTTTTTTAACCGCATCGTTTATGACGAACAATTCGGCGGTCTGGCCTTCGAGGAAGAAGGAAAACGCTGTGCCGGGATGTTTGGAGATCCTACAAAATATGTGATGGTGATGGGGAATCACGGGGTGCTGGTTGCCGGTAGAACGGTGGCAGAAACGTTCAATCGGCTCTACTATTTTGAGCGCGCTGCCGGCACCTATATCCGCGCTTTGCAAACCGGCAAACCTCTCAGGGTTCTGTCAGACGAGATCGCTGAAAAAACAGCTGTGGAGCTTGAAAATTATCCGGGGCAGGCCGAGCGTCACATGGCCGAGATTAAAGCGATTTTGGAGGAAGAGGGCTCCAATTATAGTGATTGACATCGCTATGTAATTCTACGATAACGCCCACTTGTTCCGCGGAAGAGATTCTGCGTGGCAATTTATTGTATTGCCCGAAGGGGCACGCAGTTTGATGGCGCGAAACTCGCACAACACCGGAAACGGGGCCACAGGACGCGGTTATGAAAAGGAACGTGCGTATGTTCGCCGTAATAAAAACTGGGGGCAAACAGTATAAAGTTGCCGAAGGTGATGTATTTACCGTTGAGAAACTGGTTGCCGATGCAGGCGAGACCGTTCAGTTCAACGAAGTATTGATGCTCGGGGGTGACAAGGTCACCGTTGGCGCGCCAATGGTTGACGATGCCGCTGTGCAAGCCGAAGTTCTGGAGCAGACTCGCTCTGCCAAGACAATCGCTTTTGTTAAGCGTCGTCGTAAGCACTCGAGCCAGCGCAAGCGTGGCCACCGTCAGCCGCTGACACTGGTGAAAATCACCGGTATTCTGGCAAATGGCGCTGGTAAGTCCGGCGTGAAAGCGGCTTTGGGCACTGTTTCTGGCGCTGCTGTAGCAGCGGCGGCCCCTAAAAAGGCTGTGACCACCAAAAAAGCGGCTGCCAAAAAGGCAGCACCAGCGGCTGAAGGCAAAGTTGGCGCAGCGCCAGCTAACCTGCTTAAAGCAGCCCAAGGCGATGCGGATGATCTGAAAAAGATTTCCGGCGTTGGCCCTAAATTGCTCGGCACGCTGAATGAAGCCGGTGTTTTCCACTTCTGGCAAATCGCCGAGTGGGGCCCAGCCGAGATCGAATACATGGATGACAAACTGTCGTTCAAAGGGCGCATCGAGCGCGATGACTGGATCAAGCAAGCAGGCGAATTCGCCGAAGCTGCGAAATAAGGAGCGAGCAACATGGCACATAAAAAAGCAGGTGGTTCATCCCGTAACGGCCGCGACTCAGCTGGTCGCCGCCTTGGTGTTAAAAAATACGGTGGCGAACTTGTCATCGGTGGCAACATCATCGTGCGTCAGCGCGGGACCAAGTTTTACCCGGGTGACAATGTTGGTATGGGCAAAGACCACACCATTTTTGCAACCGCTGAAGGCAATGTGAAATTTCACAAAGGCCTCAAAGGGCGCACATTTATTTCGGTTCTCCCGGTAGCGGAGGCCGCCGAATAACCGGAACCTCTAGGACAGCAATATTGAGGGGCTCGGTGGAAACACCGGGCCCTTTTTCTTTTTTTGGAGTGCCACAATGGGCATTGAATTGATCAGCTTTATCCTGTTTGCCGGGGCCATGGTAGGAACGCCCGGACCGGCCAATATGGTGATTCTGGCCGCATCTGCCGGATTTGGCTTTAAGCGTGCATTGCCATTTATTGCGGGTGTCGTGCTCGGTATGCAGTTTGTGATCTGGCCAATGGGGCTTGGGTTGATGGCACTATACGCGGAGCAACCGGTGTTATTTGAAGTGCTGAAATGGGCTTCGGTTGCTTACATATTCTGGCTTGCTTACAAAATTCTCGGCGTAAAGTTGAAGGCAAGTGAAGTAGCAAAACCGCCACGCTTTGCTGCGGGGTTGATTGTCCATCCGCTCAATCCAAAGGCTTGGGCAATGACGATTGCCGCTTTTACCAACTTCGTGAACCCTGGCACGTCTCCGCTGACTGCAACAATCGCAATTGCGCTTGGCTTTATGTTGGTCCAGTCGGTTTTGCAGCCACTCTGGGGGATTGGCGGGCAGGTCATAGCCTCAAAATTGGCCGGAAAACCTGCGGAAAAGTATTTTATGTGGGTGTTGGCGGCGCTAACCGTGGCTTCGGTTTTGTTTGTATTGGTAAAAGGAGATTAACATGGCAAATATTATCAAAACCGAGCGTTTGACCCTGCGCCCGCTACGCGATAGCGACTCCGCCAATATCTCGCTATTTGTCGGAGACGAGCGCGTGGCGATGAACCTCGCCGTTGTGCCTCATCCTTATCCCGAAGGCGCTGCCGAGAGCTATATTGCCTATTCCCGTGCCGCTGAAACCAGCGAGATAATTTGGGGGATAGATAAGGACGAGCACCTCATCGGGATGATCTCGATCAGCCCGAAAGAGGCAGGGATTGGGTATATTGGCTATTGGCTGGCCCCGCAGCTTTGGGGGGGCGGCTTGATGAGCGAAGCCCTGAAAGCCGTGGTGGGCTATGCTGGCAAAGGGATGTTCAAACAGCTTGTTGCCAGTGTTCACCAAGGGAACGAAGGATCAGCCAAGGTGTTGATGCGAAACGGGTTTACCTATGTTGGCGAGGGAGAGACCCACTCGATCCCTCGCGGTGGATTGGTACCTGCTTGGGAATATGCGCTGGAGTTGGAAAATGGCTGAACCCACCCTTAAACTCCGACCAATGGAAGCCGATGATTTTGACGGGTTTCACGCGATGATGAGCGATTATGACGTTGTAAAGATGTCGATGAGCTGGCCTTGGCCGTCCGAATCGGCGTTTACACGCGCGCGCATGCAGACGCCTGAGGTCAAAGCCGGGCACGCGCTTTCTATTGAAGCGGACGGGCAGTTTGCGGGTCAAATTTCGCTTATCAAAGGGGAGCT
>DFBP01000081.1:3582-4097 GCA_002366685.1 Rhodobacterales bacterium UBA3077
CAAATGTTGGCAAAGGGTTTTTCAGATCCCGAAACAAACTCCGTCACCGCCGGAACGTGGGATGACAACCCCGCTTCAATGCGCGTATTGACCAAGTGCGGGTTCCAAAAAACCGGTGAAGCGACCCTGTTTTGCGAACCCCGCGGCCAAGAAGTAAACGGCCCGGATTATGAACTCACGCGGGAAAACTGGGCGCAGACCCAACCTTTTTTTCTGAAAACCGAACGCCTGCGAATAGAACCTTTTGACGGAACCGAGGCGCGCGCATTGTCAAACTTGATGAATGACCCTGACGTGGCACGGATGATGGCAACAATCCCGCATCCTTTCAATGAAGAGCAAGCGGCGGCTTGGCTGGCTGAGCGCCCCTTCATGCACAGCCTGGACTCCGGTTTCAGGGTGAAAATCAGCCTGCATAGTGGCACGCTGATCGGTTTCGCCGGTATTGGTGGTGAACCTGTGAACACCGCCTATGCCCTTGGTCGCGATTACTGGGGGCAGGGCTATGCCACCGA
>DFBP01000081.1:4148-14791 GCA_002366685.1 Rhodobacterales bacterium UBA3077
ATCACCGCCGGCGCAATGTTTGATAACCCTGCCTCCCACCGTGTGCTTGAAAAACTCGGTTTTGATAAGACCGGTGAAAAAATGCACAAAGCTTCAGGGCGGCTTGAGAAAGCGCCGCTCTTCCTGTATCGCTTGGCCGGCAACGATAGGACCAACCCATGAAATTCCTCGACCTTACAAAAGTTTATATCCGCTCAGGGCAGGGCGGCAAAGGCTGCACCAGCTTTCGCCGTGAAGCCTATGTGGAGTTCGGCGGCCCCGATGGCGGCGATGGCGGGAATGGCGGTTCTGTTTGGGTCGAGGCCGTTGACGGGCTCAACACCCTTATAGACTTTCGCTATCAGCAGCACTTTTTCGCTCAAAATGGCCAAGCCGGCATGGGGCGGCAAATGGCCGGCAAAAATGGAGAGGATATCGTCCTTCGCGTTCCTGTAGGCACCGAGATTCTCGATGAAGACCAAGAGACTATATTGGCCGACCTTACCCGCCTTGGCCAAAGAGTGCAGTTGGCTCAGGGCGGGAATGGCGGCTGGGGGAACCTGCGGTTCAAGTCGTCTATCAATCAGGCACCCCGTCGCTCGAACCCGGGGCAGGAAGGCGTCGAGCGAACCATCTGGCTGAGGCTTAAGCTGATCGCGGATGTCGGGCTGTTGGGCATGCCAAACGCAGGCAAAAGCACATTTTTAGCAGCGACCTCTAACGCGCGCCCCAAAATTGCCGATTACCCCTTTACCACGCTCCACCCCAATCTTGGAGTCGTCGGTGTAGATAACGCCGAAATGGTGATCGCCGATATCCCTGGGCTGATCGAGGGGGCCTCTGAAGGTACCGGCCTCGGCCACCGTTTCCTTGGGCATGTTGAGCGCTGCGCGGTTCTGCTACATTTGGTTGATGGCACGTCGGGAGATGTGGCTGAGGATTATCGCGTGATTTCAGCCGAGCTGGAAAAGTATGCGGAAGAACTGGCCAAGCGACCACGCGTGGTTGTCTTAAACAAGGTTGATGCGCTTGATGCCGAGGCCAGAGCTGAAAAGCTGTCTGCTTTGGAAGAAGCCTCGGGTGGCAATGTGTATACAATGTCAGGTGTGAGCCATGAAGGCGTGACCGAGGTGTTACGCGCGCTCAAAAAGGTGATCGACTCCGCCAAAAAGGCGGAAGTTGTCGCTGTGCAGGAACCGGTGCAATGGCAACCCTAAGTGCTGACATCATTGGGGCGGCCAAGGTGGTTGTCCTCAAAATTGGCTCGGCGCTACTGGTAGAGCAGGGGGCACTCCGCGAGGTGTGGCTGAAATCTGTTGCTGACGATGTGGCGATGCTCAAAGCCGAGGGGAAGCAGGTGCTGGTAGTTTCGTCGGGCTCTATTGCCTTGGGGCGAGGTGTGCTGGGGCTGGCGGCGGGTGTGCTACCGCTTGAACAGGCACAGGCTTCTGCGGCCGTTGGCCAAATCCGGCTGGCGCGGGCTTATCAGGAAGCCTTGCAGCCGCATGGGATTGAAACCGCACAGGTACTGCTTACGCTTGAAGATAGCCAAGACCGAAGGCGCTATCTAAATACTCGTGCCACGCTCAACGCGCTGCTTGGTCTCGATGTTGTGCCAATTATCAATGAGAATGATACGGTCGCGACAGATGAAATCCGCTATGGTGACAATGATAGGCTCGGCGCTCAGGTTGCCTCGTTGATAGGCGCTGACGTGCTCGTGCTGCTTTCGGATGTGGACGGGCTTTACAGTGCCAACCCACGCATTGACCCAGAGGCAGATCACTTACCGGAAGTGCAGAAAATTACGCGGGAAATAGAGAGCATGGCGGGTGACGCCGGCACATCTGGAGCCAGCGGCGGCATGCGCACTAAGTTAATGGCTGCGCAAATTGCCATCAACGCCGGATGTGCCATGGCTATCAGCAAAGGCGAACGTATGCATCCGGTCAAAGGCTTGCTATCGGGCGACCGCTGCACGTGGTTTCGGGCCTCCGGTGACCCGTCCTCCGCCCGCAAGCGCTGGATTTCTGCGATGAAAATGGCAGGTGTGGTAGTAATTGATACCGGTGCAGCGCGCGCATTGCGCGAGGGCAAGTCTTTGCTCCCTGCCGGCGTCCGCGCAGTAGAAGGTGATTTCGGGCGCGGGGATCCTGTTGAAATCCGGTCTGTCGAAGGAGATCTGGTCGCCAAAGGGCTGATTGGATATACGGCTGAAGAGGCCGGTAAAATTATGGGTGTAAAGAGCGCAGATATTGAGGCCCGGCTTGGTTATACAGGCCGCTCCGCACTTGTGCACCGCGATGATATGGCAATCTGAGGAGGCTATAATGGATGTAAAAGCTGTGATGCAGGAAATCGGGCACAAAGCAAAAGCTGCCGCCGCCGAACTGGCCTTTGCTCCGCCGGAGGCAAAAAGAACCGCGCTCGAAGCGGCTGCCGATTGCATTGAGGCAAGCGTGTCCGATATTATCCAAGCGAATGCTCTAGATATGGAATATGGCCGCGATAAAGGGCTCTCAAACGCCATGCTCGACCGCCTGATGCTTGATGACGCGCGAATAAAAGCCATTGCCGATGGTTTGCGCGCTGTAGCGGCGCAGGAAGACCCGGTCGGCAAAGAGCTGGCTAATTGGGACATGCCTTCCGGATTGAATATCCGGCGTGTATCTACCCCGCTTGGTGTAATCGGCGTGATCTATGAAAGCCGCCCCAATGTGACAGCTGATGCCGGCGGGCTTTGCCTGAAAGCCGGAAACGCTGCTATTTTGCGCGGAGGTTCAGAGAGTTTTCATAGTTCGGGTGCCATCCATAAATGCCTTGTTGAAGGGCTCAAAGCCGCAGGGTTGCCTGAAAACGCTATCCAGCTTGTGCCAACGCGGGATCGCGCGGCTGTGAGTGAAATGCTCACCATGACCGAGTCGATTGATGTGATCGTGCCACGCGGCGGCAAGGGGCTTGTTGGCCTTGTGCAGCGGGAAGCGCGTGTGCCGGTTTTTGCTCATCTTGAAGGTATTTGCCATGTTTACGTGGACGGCGAGGCCGATCCTGAGAAAGCTCGCGCCGTTGTTCTGAACGCCAAAACCCGCCGCACCGGCATATGTGGCTCCGCAGAAACGGTGTTAATCGACAAAGCCTTTTTCGCAAAACATGGGGCGCCCTTCATCGACGACCTGCTCAAAGCAGGCGTGGAAGTGCGTGCCGACGGTGCGCTGGCGAACCTGCAAGGCACTGTTAAAGCCAAAGCCGAGGATTTTGGGGTCGAATATCTGGACAAGATCATCGCGGCTAAACTTGTTGACGGCGTGGATGAAGCGATAAAACATATTGGTATTTTTGGTTCAAATCACACGGATGCAATTATAACTGAGGATGACGCGACCGCCGAACGGTTTTTCAAACGGGTCGACAGCGCCATTGTCATGCGCAATGCGTCCACCCAGTTCGCCGATGGGAGAGAGTTCGGAATGGGGGCGGAAATTGGAATTTCGACTGGAAAAATGCACGCCCGCGGCCCCGTTGGCGCAGCGCAGCTCACAAGCTTTAAATATCTGGTGACCGGAGACGGCACAATCCGAGCCTAAAAAAGGGAGCTGAAAAGCTCCCCAATGCTGGATATTACCGAATGTGAAATAGTCTACCGACGCCAGGTGCGGATTGGCCCGCAATCCATATGGACGAAGTTGGAGCGACCATATCGGCCTACGCCCCCCGCATTGCAAGCGATTGCAGCATCAGACATTTGTGTGGTGCTCCGGCTCGAAAGACGTAAATCGGCGGCCATACCACGAATATGGTAAGAGTTGGACGCGACGCCACGATTGCGGGCTGCAAGCATCGCGTTTGTGGCGGGGGACCGGTAGCCCGAGAGCATTAGATAAGGTTCAGTCGTTTCCATCAACCGATGGGTCGCGGCTATAATATCGATGTTTCTGCGATCATAAGTGATCACTTCATTTTGCCGCCAGTCACGCATGAAATTGTTAATTTCGGTCATGGCTTCATCAATATAACGCCCCTCGACCCAATAGATCATATCAATTGTTTCGGAGGTTCTTTGACTGCGCATCGAAATGCGCCGCACGTCGCCGGAGCCCCGCAAAAGCCCCGCTGCGTTTCCGTAGACCGGTGCAGCCGCAAGGGCTGTTGCTGCGAATGCACGCATAAGCCCACGGCGCGAAAAATGACTGCTTTTCATGTTAGTTCTGCCTGTCCCAACTTGAATCGTGGTGTGGCGTTGGTTTTTATCCGCCAAGTTTATGAAAACTTTATGTCACATTTTGATTCATGGGCCAAGAGTTTCTTTACCATGGAGGCAAAAAGCCGCTTATCTCAGCATGATCTGATAACAAATGTGTGACAATGGTACTGATGTTTGCGATTTGTTCCGAACAACTGTAACATTATTCCCACTTTGAGGAGATAATCCTATAGTTTGCTCTTTATCTTACTGGATGGATCACCATGTTTGCTGTAGTTGCGTCCGAATATTTTGTATGTGGGAGAACTCATAATGTTTACGTATTTTAATAATCCGGTTTTAAAGGCCAGTATTTTTTCCGTATTTGCAGGGATGTCACCTGTTGCAGCGCTCGCTCAAGCAGATGTTGCAACCGCGCTCACCCTTCCGCCTGAAGCAGGCGCACTGATGAGCGCGCTTAGCGTTTCGGGAAGTACCGAAATTTATGCCTATTACGAAGAGCATGATTTCGAGCCCGTATTTGCGGGCCAATCGGCCAGATTGTCAGCGCTTGTTGAGGCTTTGACCACTGCGGGTGAACACGGTTTGCCCGTTAATGTGGAAACAATAGACGCGCTGAATTTGGCGCTTAATAGTGCCGGGCAACCGGACTCGAACGCCGCGCTCGAAGTTATGGCTGCTGGAGCCTATGTCGACTTCGCCACAGATCTAACCTCGGGCATTCTCGATCCGGAGCAGATTACCGATTTGATCAATATTGAGACCGTGCGTCCGTCACCTGCGGTTTTGTTGGCACAGGCCGCAACCAGTTTGGGGAATGGCTCCCTTTACGAATCGCTTGAGCCGCAGGACCCAAGCTACAACGCCTTGCAAGAAGAACTCGCCAGCCTTGAAAGCCTCGTGGAGGCCGGTGGCTGGGGGCCAAAAGTTTCCGAGGGCCGAACCTTGCGCCCGGGCAATTCCGGTGATCGTGTTCTGGTGATGCGTGAACGCCTCATCGCACTGGGGTACCCTGGGATTGAAGGCGATTCAAAAACCTATGATACGGGTTTGGTTGATGCGGTAAAAGCCTTCCAGGCTGACAACACGCTCAATCCTGATGGTATCGTTGGCCCCAAAACCCTGATTGCGCTCAATTCTGACCCTTCTGTTCAGATGCAACAAGTCATTGTTAATCTTGAGCGTCGCCGCTGGTTAAACTACGATCTTGGCGCACGCCATATCTTTGTAAATCAAGCTTCATATATGGCCTACGTGATGGACTACGGCCTGCCAACCCTGGTAACTCGTGTTGTGGTTGGGAAAACAAGACTCAAGTACCAAACGCCTGAATTCATTGATGAAATGACACACCTGATCGTCAACCCAAGCTGGAATGTTCCACAGAGCATTGCCTCTCAGGAATACTTGCCGCAATTGTTGCGCGACCCAAGTGTTTTGGCACGGCAAAACATTACAATGCGTGTGCGCGGCTCAGGTGAAGCCGTTGATGCCCGCCTTGTAGATTTGACCCAATACACAGAAAGCAATTTCCCGTTTGTGTTGCAACAACGCCCGGGTGGTGGCAACGCGCTTGGCAAGGTGAAATTCATGTTCCCGAACCGCTTCAACGTGTATTTGCATGACACCCCTTCGAAATCCCTGTTTAACCGTGACACCCGCGCCTACAGTCACGGGTGTGTTCGGGTCCAGCGCCCGCTGGATCTTGCCTACACGCTGCTGGCGCCGCAAGTAACAGACCCTGAAGGGGCATTCCAAGCGGCGCGCAACACGGGTCGTGAAACACAGATCGATCTTGCATCACCGATTCCGATCTACCTGACTTATCAGTCCGTTTTCCTCGACGAGGAGGGCGAGTTGGCTTATCGGGTTGATATTTACGGTCGCGACAAGGTGGTATTTGATGCTTTGGCAGAAAATGGCGTGGCTTTACCGGAGATTCAAAGCTAAAATCCAAAGGAGGGGTGCTGCAAAAGTGCCGCCAGCTTTGAGGGATTAGATGGATTTAACGGTTCAAAAAATAGCTGAATCGCTCGGGGCAAAGGCCGCGGGCGATTTGTCTTTGCTTCTCCGCGGGCCCGCGCAGCCCGAACTGGCAACCCGCCATGACCTTGCGCTCGCAATGGATCAAAAGTTTCTGGGAAAACTGGCTGAAGGCGAAGCGGTGGCGGCGGTGTTGCCAGACGGATCAGATTGGCGGGCTTTGGGCCTGAAGGCCGCGATTTTTGCGCCGCACCCGAAATATGTGTTGAGCCAGATTAACAACATTTATGAAAAACCGGTTTTTGCCCCCGTTGGTGTACATGCGAGTGCGGTCATCGCTCCCGATGCTGAAATTGGCGACGGCGCCTCGATTGGTCCACTGGTGGTCATTGAGGGCGGTGCAAAGATTGGAAAAAACGCGCGTATTTTGTCGCATGTTTCAATTGCCAAAGGTGCGACAATCGGTGATCACTGCCTGCTCTCGCAAGGGGTTCGGATTGGTGCGCGCGTTCACATAGGGGATCGCTTTATAGCCCAACCCAATTCCGTTGTCGGTGGAGACGGGTTTTCTTTCGTTAGCCCCGAGCCGGGTGCGGTTGAAGCAGCGCGCGCCGGAAAGCAACCTGAAGCCGGTGCAATTCAAAAACACGGATTTGCGCGGACAAACTCGCTTGGTGCGGTAACGATTGGGGATGATGTTGAACTGGGGGCCGGATCAACGATTGATCGTGGCACAATCGTTGATACCCGCGTTGGCAATGGAACAAAAATAGATAACCTCGTGATGCTCGGGCACAATGTTGTGGTGGGCGAACATTGTTTGCTTTGCGCACAAGTCGGAATCGGGGGAAGTTCCGTAGTGGCTGACCGCGTGATTCTGGGCGGGCAGGTTGGCGTGGCTGACCATGTTACCATTGGCACAAATGTAGTGGCGGCGGGCAAGGCCGGAATTTCTTCCAACGTGCCGCCAAACCGATTTATTATGGGGAATCCTGCGATCAAGGCCGAAGCCAACATTGAATCCTACAAGGCCTACCGCCGCCTTCCAAAACTGGTGGCCAAGATTGATAAACTCCAAAAGCAGGTTTCAAAACTGCTAGGAAATGACTAAATCATAACTAAGGAAATTTTTGAGGGCATTATGGCCGAAAATATAGCAAATAAAGTCATTGCTATCATCGCAGAGCAGGCAATGTTGACTCCGGATGAGGTTTCACCTGGGTCAACGCTGGAATCGCTGGGCGTGGATTCGCTCGGGCTTGTAGAAGCTGTATTCGCGATTGAAGAAACCTTTGATGTTCAGGTTCCCTTTAACGCCAACGAACCGGGTGACACGGCTTTTGATATCAGCTCGGTTCAAAGCATAATTAGTGCGGTTGAAAAACTGGTCGAGGAGGCTGGTTAAGGTGAAAAGACGGGTTGTTATCACCGGAATGGGCGCTGTTTCCTCACTCGGGATGACTGCCACCGAAAATATGGAAGCGATGAAAGCAGGCCAGTCCGGAATTTCACAACTTGAGTTTCAGGATGTCGATCGCCTGCAGATCAAAATCGGCGGGCAGATAAAGAACTATGATGAGACTCGTCATTTTTCCCGTCAGGAAATTTCACTTTATGACAAGTTCACGCAGTTCGCGATGTTGGCGGCACGCGAGGCAGTTGTGCAGTCGGGCGTGACCTTTCAGGGGGGGATTTCGGAGCGCGCCGGAGTGGTGCTCGGCACCTCTGGCGGTGGTTTGCAAACGCAGGACGAGAACTTCAGAAAGGTTTATGAAGAAGGCAAAAACCGCGTCCACCCATTTGTTGTGCCGCGCTTGATGAACAATGCGGCTGCCAGTCATCTCTCGATGATTCATGGCATCATCGGGCCTTGTTACACAGTTGCAACGGCATGTGCTTCAAGCAACCACGCGATGGGGCAGGCTTTTCATATGATCAGAAGCGGCATGAGCGATGTGATGCTGACAGGTGGGTCTGAATCTATGCTCTGCTTTGGCGGAATTAAAGCCTGGGAAGGGCTGCGGGTAATGTCTAAGGATGGCTGCCGCCCGTTTTCAGCAAATCGAAACGGGATGGTGCAGGGCGAAGGCGCCGCCGTTTTTGTGTTTGAAGAAATGGGGTTGGCGCAAGCCCGCGGTGCTGAAATATTGGCTGAGGTGGTCGGTTTTGCTATGTCCTCGGATGCGTCTGACATTGTAACGCCAAATGTGAATGGGGCCGTTCGGGCCATAAAAGGGGCTTTGAATGATGCCGGTCTCTCGCCCGAAAATATTGGATACATCAATGCACATGGAACCGGCACGGCAGCGAATGATCGTTCTGAATGTCAGGCCGTGAGTGAGTTGTTTGGAGAACACGCGGGCACTTTGAGAATATCTTCGACAAAATCAATGCATGGTCATTTGATCGGCGGTACAGGTGCCGTGGAGCTGCTCGCCTGCATCCTAGCCTTGCGTGAGGGAATTATCGCCCCCACGATAAACTTTGAAAAGTCCGATCCTGACTGCAACCTGAATGTCGTGCCAAATGTCGCTCAGGAAGCCATCATTGATGCCACCCTGAGTAACGCATTTGCTTTTGGCGGGCTGAACGCCGTTTTGGCGCTCCGCGCCGCCCGATAATCTATTTACCGGCCAGTTAAGTCGGTTACGGCATCGGTGAAACCGGAAAGCGACAAAGTGGCGCGAACGGCGGTATCCGTGCTTGTAATGGCAAATATATCAATATTGGCGGCACTACCGGCTTTGAACGCATCAACCTGAGTTGGGGTAAGGCCAAAGCGGGCATAGCAACCTTGTTGATCGCACCAGCTAAACGGGTAAGCGGCCGGAACGCCGTCATCCACTGCAACCGAAATGCCACGGGGCAAAAGTGTGAGCAGGGGAGAGACCATCACGACACCAAGCTGAGCGGCGGAGCCTTCAGGCAGGGCCTGCATTCGAACACTCACCACGTTATTGCCTTCGCCATCTTGCGCGGTCTGGAACATCTGGCAGTTTGCGCCATCTTCAACGCAGCGAATCTGCCAGTCGCCGATGCGGGTAACAACACCGTTTGCCTCGTCTTCGAGTTCTTGCGAGGTCGGAAACTCGCTGGTTTGCGCAATCGCCGAGGTGCCCATCAGGCTGGTGGCAGTGAATACAGTCGCAAGAATATAGCGCATTTAGATCGTTTCCTTATCAAGAATTTCGTTACTTTGTTGGTGTCAGGAAGCTGCCGACAAGTCAAGATTTCTGATGAAATTAGGCAAGATTTCGCCCGTGAACAGGGCTGTTTTTCGGCCAGAATTGCATATATGCTAACACCGAACATTATTTGAGGGATTCATGAAACAAGACCGGATATTTGTTGGGGGAGCGGGTGAAAACTACGCCTCCGCCGAAGAAATGCTTTTAAAGTATGCCAACCGTCACGGGCTCATTGCTGGTGCTACGGGCACTGGCAAAACCGTAACCTTGCAAATATTGGCGGAGAGTTTTTCGGCTGCGGGTGTGCCGGTATTTATGTCCGATGTTAAGGGAGACCTTTCCGGCATGGCCGTGGCCGGCTCTCCCGAACACAAACTCCATGAAAAGCTGTTAAGCAGGGCAGGCACAATCGGGTTTGATGACTACGGGTATGAGGCGTTTCCGGTTACATTTTGGGATCTTTTTGGTGAAAAAGGTCACCCGGTGCGCACCACTATCTCTGAAATGGGGCCGCTGCTTTTGGCACGCCTGCTTGAGCTGACGGAAGCGCAAGAAGGTGTGCTCAACATTGCTTTCCGCATGGCGGACGAGCAATCCATGCTGTTGCTGGATTTGAAGGATTTGCAGTCTTTGCTTGTTTGGCTCGGCGAGAATGCAGACTCTGTCGGTTTGCGCTATGGTAATATTTCAAAAGCCTCCATCGGCGCCATTCAGCGACGCCTGCTGGTTTTGGAGAACCAAGGCGCGGCAAATTTTTTTGGAGAACCGGCGCTTCAGTTGGAAGACATGATCGCCACGACCCCATCGGGGCAAGGGCGTGTAAACATTCTGGCGGCAGACCGGCTGATGGGCTCACCCCGCCTTTATGCGACCTTCCTCCTTTGGCTTCTTTCGGAACTGTTTGAAAACCTTCCCGAAGTCGGAGACCCTGACAAACCGAAATTTGTATTTTTCTTTGATGAAGCCCACCTGTTATTTGATGATGCGCCAAAGGCGCTCCTCGACAAAGTGGAACAGGTTGCCAGATTGATACGCTCCAAAGGGGTCGGGGTGTTTTTCATCACCCAGCAACCGGATGATGTTCCTTCTGATATATTGGGCCAGCTTGGCAATCGCGTGCAACACGCCTTGCGGGCTTATACCCCAAGAGACCAAAAAGCCCTGCGGGCCGCAGCTGAAACCTTCCGGCCCAATCCAAGGTTTGATACCGAAGACGCGATTCGCGATGTTGGTGTCGGGGAAGCCGTTGTTTCGCTCCTTGAAAAAAAAGGCGTTCCGTCCATGGTTGAGCG
>DFBP01000072.1:0-162 GCA_002366685.1 Rhodobacterales bacterium UBA3077
GCCAACGGTGAATACGCCGGAATACGCGGAATGGTTTGCGGAAACCCGCAAGTTTGGCAAGGCGATCTGGGATATCACCGGCAAGGGCAACAACGTTGACATTGTGTTTGAACACCCGGGGCAGGCGACCTTTCCTGTATCGGTATTTGTGGCCAAACGCGG
>DFBP01000072.1:298-3800 GCA_002366685.1 Rhodobacterales bacterium UBA3077
GAAGTGCCCGATGCCCATACCAAAATGCTGAACAACGAGCATAAGCCGGGCAACATGGCGGTGATGGTTAATGCCCCGGTACCGGGGCTGCGCACGCTCGAAGATGTGTATGATTCGACAGCAGATTAAAAACTGTTAACGAATCAGGACTATTTTGGCTGTATTTCGCGACGGATTTCGCGGAATGCAGCAAAATCAAAGGCTTTTTCGCCCGCCCCTCGCAGTTTCTGGGGAATACCCAAGTATTAATATTTATGAAATATTAATCGAAACACGGCGGCAAATTAACTCTTAGACAATGGTGGACACTTGAAAAAACAGCTTAGCGAGTGATACAGTGAAAAAAGACTGGATGATCGACGTTCTGGCGGACCTGCGGGCCTGCGCTCTGAACAACAATATGACCGTGCTTGCTGAGCATCTTGATGATGCAATCCTGGTAGCAGCTTCGGAACTGGCGCGAAAGTCCAGCGCGGAAGTTTGTTTGGGTGGTAGCCGTGACGAAATTGGAGACGTTTCTGGACGTTCTGGCTGGAAGCCAAACCCCCAATGACATCCAGTCATTGGTGGAGGGTTTACGCGAGTCCTACGGTGTTTCTAACGCAGTTTACCACGCGGTTAATGTTGGCCCCATGCCTTATGCGGCCCTCACCTATTCTTCGGAATGGATGCAATATTACCACGACCAGAAGTTTGTTCAGGTGGATCCGGTGGTCAAAGGGGCGCTCCGGCAATTTCATCCAATGGACTGGAAGCAGCTTGACTGGTCAGGCCGCGGAAGCCGCGAGTTTTTGGGTGAGGCTATTACGGCAGGCGTATGCAATCAGGGGCTTTCGGTGCCGATTCGCGGGCCCAACGGGCAATTCGCGCTTTTTACCATCAATGACAATTGCAGTGATGACTCCTGGGAGAAATTCTCAAAGGAGTATAAGCGCGACATGATGCTAATTTCCCATTATATACACCGGCGTGTCGTCGAAATTATAGTGCCGGAAGATGAATCCGATACCCGGAGTTTGTCTCCAAGAGAGACCGATTCTCTTAGGTATTTATCGCTTGGCTTTAGCCGCGGACAGATCGCTGATAAGCTAAAAATTTCCGAACATACGCTTCGTGTCTACATCGATTCAGCCCGCCACAAGCTTGGCGCGCTGAATACTATCCATGCGGTGACCACCGCATTTTCGAGAGGGTTGATCTCTTTCTAGGGACCCGCGTTGGATTCAGCCCATAATTGCACCGTTTAAGTGTTTTTTAACGATTTGAGAGCATCCGTTGATGCACCTTAACTTGTGAGGGATATCCTATGATTAAATACATCTATGGTGATGCGCTTGACGCATTTCCAAAACTTCGTGATACTATGTTCAAAGATCGCGCTTTTCAGTTCAAGGAGCGCCTGAAATGGGACGTAGCCGTGACCGATGAGGGGCACGAGATGGATGAATATGACGCGCTAAACCCGCTTTATATGATCTATGAACTGCCAGACGGCACTCATGGTGGCTCGATGCGCAATCTGCCGACAACTGCTGAAACCATGATCAACGACCATTTCACCAACTTGACGGACGGTGTGCAAATCATCAGCCCGCTGATCTGGGAAACCACGCGTTTTTGCTTGTCACCCAAAGTGGGTAAACTGGCAAGCCGTGTGGCGGCTTCTGTATGTCTGGCGGGTTGCGAGGCAGGTATCCAGTTTGGTCTGGATAGCTCGGTTGGTGTGTTTGATGCACGAATGGTCCATATTTACAAGCGCATTGGATGGGAGCCTGAGATTTTGGGTGCTTCGGGTGAAGGCAAAGACGCGATTAGCGCGGGGCTTTGGGCCTTGGACGAGGCTTCCAAGGCAAACATTTGTGCAAAATCCGGCATATCGGCCGAGGAAGTGGAAGGTTGGTATAACGCCTCGTTCCCGAGCATATCTTCCTCCGATATTTTGGTGGCGTAGCGCTGGAAAGTTGGGCTTGAACTGTCTATGATTCCGCAACCCTTGTTGCGGAGCCACTATGATATTGTCCGAAGATCAGGCTGAGGCCTATGACACGATTGCCGCCGAGCTTAAGAAAGCGGGCGTTGATCTGGATGATGAACGGCTGGCGCTGCCCACCGGGCGGTCTGATAGCGTGTTGGCGGTGCTCGGGAAAGCTGGCTCTGGCAAAACGATGCTTTTGGCGAAGCTGGTGGAAGCGGTGCAAGCCCTCGGAGTCGACGTTGTCTCCGGCGACTACGAGGGCAAGCCGCGACCCGACAAGCGGACTTTGGCGGTGCTGGCACCGACCAACAAGGCTGCCAGCGTGTTGCGGCGCCACGGGGTGCCCGCGACCACGATTCACCGCATTATCTACACCCCGATCTATGACCCCGAGTACGAGCAAATCGCCGAGTGGCTGGAAGGCCGCGCCACCCGCCCCGAGATTGAGGGGCTGACGGAAGCGGCGCTCGACCGTGCTGCCGCTTTTTATAAAGCCAACAAATCTATCCCCGGGGCGTTGGCTTCGGCGGGATTGCGGGGCTCTGATTTTATTACCGGCTGGAAGCGGCGGAGTGATCCGCTCGATATCGGCTTTGTCGATGAAAGCTCGATGCTGGATGACAAGCAACTCGAAGACCTGAAAGAGATTTTTCCGACTTTGGTGATGTTTGGCGACCCCGCGCAGCTGGCACCGGTGGGGCAATCGGGGGAGATGTCTTTTGATAAACTGCCCGAAAAGCGCAAGCTCGTGCTGCACCGTGTGCACCGGCAGGAGGCCGATAGCCCGATCCTAGATCTGGCCCATGCGCTGGGCGACCCCGCGCTCGGATATTACGATTTCGAGAAGCTGTTGCAGGAGGCGGCGGCGAAAGATGACCGCGTGGTGATCGCCCCACGGGTGGATGCCGACCTGATGGCGCGCTCGCCGGTTCTGGTGTGGCGCAATGCGACCCGTATTCGGCTGATTGCAGCGTTTCGGGCGGCGCATGACGCGCCGGAAACGGCGTTGCTCACCGGAGAGCCGCTGATTTGTGACGGGATCGAGCTTCCGGTTAAACACCGGAAAAAGCGGATAGACCTTGAAGCGCGGGGGCTGATCAAAGGCGCGCAGTGCATTTACCTCGGGCCGGGTAAAAAACCCGGATTCAGTCGGCTTTATGTGAGCGGCGCAGCGGACCCGCTGGTGAACGCGGCGTCCATCATTCAAATCGAACTGCCCGATGAGGAGGAGCCGATGATTGTATCGGCGGCCCGCATGGGGGCGGCGTTTTTGCACGGCGCAGCGGTAACCACGCACAAAGCGCAGGGTTCGCAATGGCCAGAGGTGCAGGTTTTTGGACCCGATTTGCAGATTGCCGCCAAAATGGGGCGGATCGAGGCTGGCATTCCGCTGTGGAAACGGCTGGCTTACGTGGCCATTACCCGCGCAGAGGAGCGGCTCTACTGGGTGACCCGCTATGCGCTGGCGCGGCCAAAAGAAGCGCTGGGGGTAAGTGACCTTGATTTAACACCAGCCAAGCTGGAGCT
>DFBP01000238.1:0-3617 GCA_002366685.1 Rhodobacterales bacterium UBA3077
GACATGCCACCCGCAGCCAGTGCGTCATGGGCATAGGGAAGATCTGGTAGTTCAAAAGCCATTTTGGCCCCCTCAATTATAGTTTTTCGGTCATTCGCGCGGGGCTCCGCGCTCCCCTCCCGAATACACGACTTTTTTCATAGGGTAAATGCGACAAAGAAAATATTTGTGACGTAGATCAAAACCGGTGATAGGGAGAAGGGAAGAAATTTCAGGAATCACCGATGAATAATGTAAGCGACAACCTTCGGGGCGCTGTCTTTATGATGCTGTCCATGATCGGATATGTGTTTAACGACGCCATGATGAAGCTGGCCTCCAGCGAACTCGATCTGGCGCAAAGTGTATTTATCCGCGGCCTGATGGCCACCGTGTTACTTGCCGGATTTGCTGTTTACAAACGCCAGTTTTTCTACCGCGCCACTTGGCCTGAAATGAAGATAATCCTGTTGCGTTCGATTGCCGAAATCGCGGCTACCTATTGTTTCTTAACCGCCTTGTTCAATATGCCTCTGGCGAGCGTAACCGCTATCATGCAATCTTTGCCCTTGGCAGTTACACTCGCGGGCTCGATTTTCCTTGGCCAAAAGGTGGGCTGGCGCCGTTATCTGGCGATTTTGGTCGGTTTCGGTGGCGTGCTGATCATCATCCGGCCCGGTGGTGAGGATTTTAACGCCTTTTCCCTTTGGGCGGTAGCGGCGGTTGGTTTTGTAACCATCCGTGACCTGATGGCCGCGAGGTTGAGCGCCCGGACGCCTTCTGTTTTCGCGGCGCTTTTCACGGCTTTTGGCGTTACACTTGCGGCGGGTATAGCGGCAGCATTTGAGCCTTGGGCTCCGGTTTCGATGACCAATGCAGCTTTGCTGGCCACTGCGGCGGTATTTATTCTGATTGGTTATGTCACCTCGATTAGCGCCATGCGCTTTGGTGAAATCGGTTTTGTGTCACCCTTTCGTTATACGGTTCTGGTTTGGGCTGTGTTGCTTGGCGTCCTGATATTCAAGGATTACCCCGATTTTTGGGAACTACTAGGCATCTCTATTGTGGTTGGTACCGGTGTTTTCACGTTTTACCGCGAGCATCGGCGTTGACCATTGGTCGCGCAATCAAATCCGAAATCCGATTTCCACTTTTCGGAATGCGCTCATAGCGGAATCGGGCGTTGCTCCTCGATCGCTTCCATGGCGAAATACGAGGTCACCGAATCCAGCTCAACTTTTTCGATTAGGCGCTGGTAGACCTTGTCATAGCTGCTCATATCTTTGGTCACGACCTTGAGCATATAGTCATAGTCACCACCAATGCGGAAAAAGTCGATAACCTCGGGCAAGGTGGAAATGTGGCTGCGGAAGGTTTTGAGCCAGTCGGCAGAGTGATGCCTCGTGCGGATCATCACAAACACCACCAGGTCCAAACCGAGCTTCTCGCGGTCTAGCCGTGCACTCGTGCCCGTGATAATTCCAGCCTCTCTGAGCGCCTTTAACCTTCGCCAGCAGGCGTTTTGAGAAAGGCCGATACGCTCGGCAAGGTCACGCTGAGACAGAGAGGCATCTGATTGCAGGGCGGCCAGAATGCGGCGGTCAATATGATCGGGAAATACTGTGTTCATTGGGTCATTAGACACAAAAAATCATAGGAATGCAATGTAATTGGGTGAGTATTTGCGATGGGCATAGGTCATTCTATTGCCAAACCAGGAGAATCAAATGCTCAAAGAATTTCGTGAAAGCCTAACATCATCAAATCCGCTGCACTCTATCAGCGAAGGTTTAATCGGCGAAGGGCTCAAGTTTCCGGGTCGCTATGGCGATGTGCCGTTGGTCTATGCTGACTATGTGGCCTCGGGGCGCGCCCTGCGGCAGGTCGAGGATTTTATCCGCGATAAGGTTTTACCGTTTTATGCCAACCCTCACACCGAGGCCTCCTATTGCGGGGCTTATGTGAACCACCTGCGCGAGGAAGCGCGGGCAGAAATTGCGCGACTAACAAAAGCGGATGAATGCGCGGTGATGTTTACAGGCAGCGGTGCCACGGCGGGGCTTAACCGGCTTGTCGGGTTGCTGGGCGTGGAAGAGGCTGAAAATCCAGTGGTTTTACTTGGCCCTTATGAGCACCATTCCAACCTGCTGCCATGGCGCGAGAGCAAGGCCAAGGTCATCGAAATTCCCGAGGGAGATGCCGACGGGCCGGATTTGGCGGCGCTGGAGGCTGCGCTGAAGGAGCATCAAGGGTCTGACCTGTTGATTGGTAGCTTTTCAGCGGCTTCCAACGTGACCGGTATTTTGACCGATTCCGATGCGGTTACAAGGCTGGTCAAAGCCTATGGCGGCGTCTCCGTCTGGGATTATGCGGGCGGCGCGCCTTATCTTTCGATTGATATGGCCACAGGCAGTGATGCCGAAAAGGACGTTGTCGTGGCTTCCAGCCATAAATTCCCCGGGGGCCCCGGGGGGTCCGGCATTTTGGTAATGAGGCACACAGCGGTGCGGCGCAATACCCCCACCCATCCGGGCGGGGGAACTGTCCGTTTTGTTTCGCCTTGGGGGCATGATTATCTGGAAGATGTGGTGGCTCGTGAGGAAGCTGGCACGCCGGACCTGCTTGGCGACGTGCGTGCGGCGCTGGCCTTTATTGTAAAAGATGTGATCGGGCAGGCGGCCATTGATGCGCGGGAACGGGAATTGAATGTGATGGCAATGGCTGGGTTGGCTGGATTGGATAATCTGACGATTTTGGGTACGGAGCATAAGCATCGCTTGCCGATTTATTCGATGCTGGTGCGCGATGCCAACGGTAACGTGGCCAATAGCGAGCAGATTACCCGGGATTTGAGCGAGATCTACGGCATTCAGGCCCGCGGTGGCTGCGCTTGCGCTGGCCCCTACGGCCACCGGCTGCTCGACGTTGATGAGGAAAATTCAGCCGAATTGCGGTGCCAGATTCTGGCGGGACATGACGAGTTGAAACCGGGCTGGGTGCGATTGAACTTCAGCTACCTGATGAGTGACAAAACCGTTCGATATATTATTGATAGCCTGCGGGAGCTGGTGAAAAGCTACGCAAATGTGCGACCCGGACCGCTGACGATAGTATCGCAAGCCCAATAGCCAGACGCTACAGGTCCTCGGGAAAGACGGGGTGGACGGGCTGTCCGTGCGGGGTTCCGAGAAAGGCGTCAGCCCAGTTGGATTTCATGGTTTTCAAAACCCCGCCATCGGCGATCCCTTTGCGGATTATCATCTTTTCCAGCGCCGATACCCATGCAGTGTAATAGTCGTCGCTCCCGTCAAGGGGCGCATCCGATCGGGCTTCTTCAAGCTCTGCCCCAAACAACTCTGTCCACTCGGGCCAGTCAAAGTGGCCAGCTTCATTTAAGGCAACGGCAAGGGCAAAAACCTGACCATGCCATGGGGCGTCAAACGGGGCGGGTGGGGTCATTTCGCGGGCTCCAGATAGGATTGCCAAAGGTCAAGCAGCATGGTGTCTCCGCCGTTTTCGGCATCCTGATGCCAGAGTTCGGAGGCCGTGAATTCAACGGCGTAAAGCGGCTCGGGGGCTTCGCCGTTAAGGTGGGCATTGCTGTCTGGCAAAACATGATTGCCCTGTTGCCGGACAAT
>DFBP01000238.1:3666-11914 GCA_002366685.1 Rhodobacterales bacterium UBA3077
GCTGTGCGAACCTTGTCTCCCACTGCAAATAGGGCTTCGGGGCCAGTGCGGCGGGTGTAGGGGTTCACTTTGTGCATGGCGGCAAACACGTCATCAGAGCGCAATGCTTTTGGTGAAAGCCCCTCAATGTGTTCGGCATGGCCCGTTTTTAGTTCTTCGGAGCTGACCATTCCGCGCTCTACAAGCAAATTGGCAGCCGCAGCCATCCATTTTTCGTAATAGGAAAACGAGGCGTAGTCCTTGGGCGCGAGCCGTTCCCGCGCATGGCGGGAGCTATCAATACTCCATGCGCCGAGCGCGCCTGAAGCCAGGGTAACGGCCATTGCTTTGGCGTGCCAAGGCTTGTGGAAGGGAGTGCTGTCTTCTTTGTCGGGGATGGCCCCATCGCCGAAGCGCCCGCCCATATCATGGATCCGGCTCATGCGGCGGCTCCGGCAAGGGCGGTTCCGATCATGCTGTTGCGGGAAACCAGATCGACCAAGGTGTCTTCTTCAAGGCCCTCTGTCCCTTCTGGGCGCATGGGTAGCACCAGATACCGCATTTCAGCGGTGGAGTCCCAAACCCTCACCTTCTGGGTTTCAAGCAAGGATACCCCGAATTCGGCAAGTACGGCGCGCGGCTCGCGCACGGCGCGGCTGCGATAGGCATCTGATTTATACCAGGCGGGGGGAATGCCAAGCACGGGCCAAGGGTAACAACTGCACAGGGTGCATACCACAATGTTGTGCTGCTCGGGAGTGTTTTCCACGGCCACCATGTGTTCGCCCTGCCGTCCCATATACCCGAGTTCGGCAATGGCGGATGTCGCATCTGACAGAAGGCGGGCTTTGAATGCCGGGTCGACCCATGATTTTGCCACCACACGGGCACCATTTTGCGGGCCGATCTTGTTTTGATAGGTGTCGATCAAAGCATTGAGCGCTTCGGGGTCCACCAACCCTTTTTCGACAAGAATCGTCTCGAGGGCCCGCGCACGTAGCTCGGGGTCGGAGGGGAGGAGGCTGTGGGGTTCGGCGTGATCGTGGGGCATATCCGGCCTTTGCTAAGGGGTTGCCCCAAGACTCCATATTTGACGCTTTAAGTCAACGGCCCATGTTTAAGCCAGATCGGGATTGGCGATGCGGGCAGGCTGCATTAAGGTGGAAATGGGGCGCTAGAAACGGGAACCAACGTTGAAAATAAAGCAAATAGATTTGGGGGAAAACTTTGCGCGCACCTGCTTGCAGGGCTCACGTACGCTCATTATCACCTTCGAAGGTGGCGGATCACGGGAAACACGGCCAAACGCGGACCGTCTGGCGTGGGCGGAGGCTTTGATTGCAGATGCCGGGTGGGATGGATTGTTCATTCTTCCCAAGCGGCTGAGCTGGTACCAGACATCTGACGTGTGGCAGTTTTTCCGGACTATGAGCGATATCGGATTTTTCGAAGACTACGACCGGGTCGTGACTTACGGAAGTTCGATGGGCGGCTTTGCCGCGCTGGCATTCGCAGACTTGGCAGCTGCCGACAAGGCTATTGCCTATCATCCGCGCTCGGTACTGGACCCCGAGATTCTGCGATGGCCCTCCAAGCTTTCCCTAACGCTTAAATACAACCGCAAAGGCCCGCGCGCGGATGTGCTCACCAGCCTGCCCGCAAAAACAGAGGTTACCTTGTTTGTGGACCCGTTCGGGCGACGCGACAAATCGCATACAGATCGCGTGGTAAATGCCCATGAGAAAACTGAAGTGTTCAGGGTGCCTTTTATCGGGCATAGTATTCCTGCCTTTCTCAAGGGATCGGGAATTCTGAAAAAAGTTTTTCTGGATGCTGTCGAGGATCAGTTCGACCCAAAATGGTTTTACGAGCACATCCGCCAAAGGCGGGAGAATGCCGGATACCACGCGCGTATGCGAAAAGCGCTGGTGCGCCGGTCAGGCCGTGGCCAGGCGGAAGGTTCTGTTGTCCAGCATAGCATCGGCGAATTTGGCACCGACCCAGAAGAAAAAGAGTGCGATCCAGGCGGTCAGTGAAAAAACGGATGTGCCAGTGACTCCGTTCCCGATGGCACAGCCACCGGCAAGCATGCCACCAAAACCCATAAGTGCCGCACCGGTGAGGTACCGACGCATTGACTCGGCCCCTTCAAAGCCCTGAAGCTTAAGCTCGCGCGAGAAAAAGGCCGCCACAAAAGCGCCTACAAAAACGCCGGGAACCAGACCCACGGAAAAGCTAAGAACCGGGCTTCTGTCTAGAAAATAAATCAGCGTATTGGCTGACGGGCCGGTGAAAGTGATGCTCTCGATCGATGTTGGTTCAAAGCTTGCAGATGAGATTGAATAGGTGGCAAACCAGCCAAGCGCCACGGCAAAGCCGACGCCCGAAGCAAAGGTCAGTATTTTTGCGCCCACGCGGTTTTTATAGGCGATGTAGATAGCGAAAATCGCAAATAGCACCCCGAGCGCCATGCCAAAGTTGGCGGGTAGATTGAGAGCGTCAAGTAAGTTTACGTTGCGCCCATCGGGCGTGACCCAAAGTTTTGCCAAACCATCCCGGACAGGGGAAAGCCAACCGTAGAGACTCATTTGCGCAACAACTGCAAAGACGAGGCCGGAAATGACGGCGCGCAGGTTTCCGGTGGCGGCTAAAACGAGCAAGCGGCCCGAGCAACCGCGGGCCATCACCATCCCGACCCCAAGCATAAGGCCGCCGATGATTGCACCCGAGATAGACCCGGGCACCGCGAGGATGCGCGCCTCATCAAGGGAGACAAGGTCAAAATATATCGCGCCTTGGGTCCAGAATAGGGCGGTTGCGAAAGTCAGCAGCCAAACGGCGGTGCTTGGCCCGATTTTGCCGCGCGCGAACTCAACAGCGGCCGCGCGCAAGCAGAACCGGGAGCGCTGTGCGGCGACGCCGAATACCACACCGACAGCCAATCCGGCGAGGCCTTTTGTGTTGGCTTCACCCAACAACTCCATAAGACTGACGAAATCCATTGATTCGCTCCACTATATACATTTGAATAATGGAATATGACCGACTGAAAAACCGTTCATTGATTTATATCATCTAATCGGAAAAACCTGAGCTTCGCTTATGGCTATCCCCGCTGCATCCAGTTAAGGGTTGTGGATGCAAAAATTCATGACCCTCACCGAAGCAAAATCTCTGCCATTTTGGCGCCGTCCCGTGGCCCTGTTGGTGCTACTGGCAGCCGCCTTGCCTTTTGCCCATTCCACATGGATGGCTTTGCTCAATAACTTCACAATCGAAGTAGCCGGGTTTGATGGCTCTGATATTGGCTGGCTGCAATCGGTGCGTGAAGTGCCGGGGCTGATGGCGGTGGGGGTGATCGGGCTTTTGATTTTCATCCGCGAGCAACGGCTCGGGATATTGATGGTCATACTTTCTGGGCTGGCGACTGCGATTGTGGCGTGGTTCCCGAGCTTCGAGGGGCTTTTGGTGACAACCATGCTGTCCTCACTTGGCTTCCATTATTACGAGACCGTTAACCAGTCGCTGCAGTTGCAATGGATCGAAAAAGACAAAGCGCCCAAAACCATTGGCTGGATCATTGCGGCAGGTTCGGCGTCTTCGCTGGTTGTCTATGCACTTTTGGTGGTTTTCTGGCAAACCATGGGGTTGAGCTTCAATTTCGTTTATATAACAGGCGGGATGACAGCCGTTATACTGGCGGCCGTTGGCTATTTTGCCTATCCGCAGTTCAACTCACACACCAAGCAGCACACCAAACTGATTTTACGTAAGCGCTACTGGCTTTACTACGCGCTACAGTTCATGTCTGGCGCGCGGCGACAGATATTCATTGTTTTTGCGGCTTTCATGATGGTGGAGCGTTTTGGCTTTGCCGTTCACGAGGTGACAGCGCTGTTTTTGATCAATTTTGCGGCCAATATGATTTTTGCCCCGCTGATGGGCGGTTTTGTTCAGCGCTTTGGTGAACGGCGGGCGTTATTGTTTGAATATGCCGGTTTGATGCTGGTTTTTCTCGCTTATGGCGGGATTTATATGTTTGGTTGGGGCGCGATTCTGGCAGCTGCGCTTTATATCATTGACCACCTGTTCTTCGCGCTCGCTTTTGCGCTGAAAACCTATTTTCAAAAAATCGCGGATCCGGCAGATATTGCCCCCACGGCGGCGGTTGCTTTTTCAATAAACCATATTGCGGCCGTTGTTTTGCCCGCAGCACTTGGCTACCTCTGGTTGGTTTCGCCGCTGGCGGTATTTGTGGCTGCGGTTCTAATGTCTGCCATATCCTTCGGGCTGTCACTGATGATACCACGCCACCCCGAACCGGGTCGCGAAACGGTTTTTTCGAAAGCACCGGGATGAGCGCCCCCCAAGGCCGGTTTTTAACCGGTTCCACCATGCGCCATGTTGCGGTGATGACCATGAGTTCGACCATCGGTCTCACCTTTATGTTCCTGATTGATGCCGCCACGCTGTTCTGGATCGCCCGCATGGGGGTGGAGCAAAATATGGCTGCCTTGGGCTTTGCCTGGACGATCCAGTTTTTTACGATGTCAGCAGGGATCGGCCTGATGGTCGCCGCCGTTGCGCTGGTGAGCCGCGCAATTGGTTCGGGAGATCAAGCACAGGCGCGTCGGCACGGGAGTTCGGCGATGCTGATAACATTTGTGGTGCAAGCGGTATTGGCCGCTCTGGTGCTATGGATTCGCGAAGATATTCTCGCGCTGGCGGGGGCGAAAGGTGATACCTTAGTCATAGCCAGCCGCTTTTTGCTTTTGTCCGTGCCTTCTTTGCCGATTATGGCGGTTGGCATGGTTGGATTGGGGATTTTGCGCGCTGAGGGTGATGCATTCCGCGCGATGTTTGTGTCGATCGTGGCCGGGCTGGTCGCTATGGGGCTGGACCCTTTGTTTATCTTCGGGTTTGGGCTCGGAGTTGATGGTGCGGCTTACGTTATGGTCATTTCACGTACGGTAAACGCCCTTATGGCGCTTTATGTTGTGATCAAAGTGCATGATCTCGCGGCGCGGCCATCGTTTGACAATGTTCGCAAGGTTGCTCCCGCTTACGCCGCGATCGCGCTGCCTGCCGTGGCAACGCAGCTTTCAACCCCGTTTGGCAATTATATTGTCACCGGTTTTATCGCACAGCATGGCGATGGTGCCGTGGCGGGCTGGGCTGTGGTGGGCCGGTTGACAGTGCTCGCTTTTGGCGGCGTTTTTGCGCTTTCGGGTGCGGTGGGGGGCATTTTTGGCCAGAACTACGGCGCAGGTAACATGCACCGCGTTCGCACAACTTATCGCGATGCGCTGCTCTACAATTTTGGGTATATCGTGCTGGCGTGGTTGGTCTTGTTTTTGTTACGAGATGTGGCGATCACGTCTTTCAAGCTCGGGCCAGAAGGCGCGGAAGTGGTGCTGGCCTTCACAAATCTGGCCGCTGGCGGATTTGTGTTCACGGGCATCTTGTTTGTGAGCAACGCCGCCTTTAATAATTTGGGGCGGCCATTGTGGTCTACCGGTTTTAACTGGGTGCGAGACGGCGTGCTGATGTTTCCGCTTTGCTGGTGGATTGGCACTATGATGGGCGCAACCGGTGTGGTTTACGGCCAAGCGCTGGCAGGCTTGCTGGCAGGAAGTATGGCAGCGCTTTTTGCCTGGCGGTTTGTTGCGCAGCTTTAGGAGGAAATATGTGGTTATCAAGATCTGAAAAAGCGGCAATGCCCGCGCTGGGAACCAAACACTTTGTGTTGGAGACACCACTGGCGGGGCCATACCCTGAAGGATTGAAACAGGTGCAATTTGGCATGGGCTGTTTTTGGGGGGCAGAGCGGATATTCTGGGAAATGGACGGTGTCTGGACAACGTCTGTCGGATATGCCGGCGGGCAACCCGAAGGGCCAAGCTATGAGGACGTTTGCTCGGGCCGGACCGGCCATGCCGAGGTGGTGCATGTGGTTTACGACCCCGCAAAGATCAGCTTGGATTCGCTCCTCAAAGCTTTTTGGGAAAGCCATGACCCGACGCAAGGCGACAAGCAGGGCAATGACCGCGGTACACAATATCGCTCAGTGATATTTACCTATGATGACGCGGATTTGAAGGCTGCTGAAGCGAGCAAGGCCCTTTATGAACCAGGCTTGAAAACCGCAGGATTTGGCCCTATTACCACGCAAATCATGGCCAATCCGGGCTACCACATTGCCGAGCTTTACCATCAGCAATACCTTGCTAAAAATCCTGACGGGTATTGCGGTATTGGTGGTACTGGTGTGAGCTGCCCGCTCCGGCCCGCGTAAAAGGACTATCCGATGCCAAGTTATTCAGCCCTCACCACCTTGCCGGGAGAAATCCCCGGCCAAGCGCTCGCCGATGCCTTGGAAGGGCTGGAGCCCGCCCCTACAGGGGTTGGTGTGTTCGAGATCGAAGATGGTTCGGGGCTTTGGGAGGTAGGGGCCTATTTTCTAGAGCGACCCAACGAGGTGGAATTGGCGCTGCTCTGCGCTTTGCACATGGCAAAGCCTTTTGTCATTTCGGAAATTCCGGACAAAGACTGGGTTGCCGAGGTGCGGCGAGAACTTACACCCGTTCATGCAGGCCGGTTTGTGGTTTTTGGCGGGCATGACGCCGCCAACGTGCCGAGTGAAAAGATCGGGCTTCAAATCGAAGCCGCAATGGCTTTTGGCACGGGGCATCATGGCACCACGCAAGGCTGCCTGTTGGCCTTTGACACGCTGCTTCAAAAAGGCATGGTCGCGCGCAATGTCGCCGATATTGGTGCGGGCACGGCGGTGCTGGCGATGGCCGCGGCGAAGGTGTTAAACGGCCGTTTTCTGGCCAGTGATATCGACCCGATTGCAACCGAAACCGCTCGCGCCAATGTGGCCGCCAACGGGCTGCGAGGCCGTGTGCAAACCCTGACCTCGGTCGGGTTTCGCCATCCTGTTATCCACGCCCGTGCGCCCTATGATCTGGTGTTCGCCAACATTCTGGCGGGGCCACTCAAAAAGCTGGCCCCTGAAATGGCCGAGCACACTACCCACGGCTCGGTTCTGATCCTGTCGGGCATATTGAACCGTCAGGCAAAAGGGGTTGAAACCACTTATGAAGGTTTTGGATTTAGCGTGACCGAGCGCCGTGTGATTGGCGAATGGACGACCCTGACCTTGCGGCGGGCCTAGCGCGGACTTAGCGGCAATTGCACCTTCTTGAAGAACGTGCCACAAAGACACAAATAGAGATTCAGGCCCAATTTCTGGCCAAAACCCGGGAAAGACTTCATGAGCGACGACACCGAAAAAGACTCCGAAAAAACACCATTTTCAACCGAGCGCATTACCTTTGATAACCGCTATGTAACGGTTGTCGGCGAGATTAATGACAAACTCGCCAAAGCCACTTCCGAGCGCCTGTTGGCCCTTGCTGCAGTGAGCGACGAGCCGATCACTATGTTTATTTCATCCCCCGGGGGCCACGTGGAATCTGGCGATATGGTGCATGATCTGATCAAGTTCATTAAGCCAACCGTGCGGGTTGTCGGCTCGGGCTGGGTGGCCAGCGCGGGTGCGCTCATATTTATCGGCGCCAAAAAGGAAAATCGCTTCTGCCTGCCCAACACGCGGTTCTTGATGCATCAGCCCAGCGGCGGCATTGGGGGCAAAGCCTCTGACATCGCCATTCAGGCCGAGCAACTGGCCATTATGAAAGAGCGTTTCGAGCGGATTTTTGCGGAAGCAACCGGCCAAACCCCGGAAAAGATCGCGGAAGATACCCGCCGTGATTTCTGGCTGAACACAGACGAGGCCATCGCCTATGGCCTGCTGAGCAAAGTGATTAACTCTGCCGACGATATCTAAAGCNNAGAATAAAAAAAGCCGCCCAATGAGGCGGCTTTTTCGTCTAATTAAATCAGGAATACTAGTAGAACTGGGCAGTCCGCAGAGATACGTCGCGAATCTGAGCGCGTTCTAGTCCGATATCTTCAAGCTGAGCATTGCTCAGCATGCTCAAAGCTTTTTCGGTTTTGCGTGCATTATATGCACCCAAAAAAGCATTGCTGACTTTGTCAAAAAGATTGACAATGCGCAGAGTGGAAACGGCCCCAAAGGGCACTGGGCGGGAATTTTCGATGATAGCCATCATAGGGCTCCTTTTGTCTTGTGAATTGGCCGATATCTGTATCGGATATCCGGCAAATAGGCCCGAATATTCGCCTAAACAAGATGATTTTTGGCATGTCTGAAATGCAGTTATTGCATAGGTCGTTTTGCGCC
>DFBP01000238.1:11997-12132 GCA_002366685.1 Rhodobacterales bacterium UBA3077
TGGGATTCCTATAAAGCAAAAAAATCCCGCTGGATTCGCGCGGCTGCAGAAGAAGGGGCTGAGCTATTGGTCTTCCCCGAATATGGCTCTATGGAACTGGCCTCGCTGGCAGGGGTTGAAATAGCGGCAGATCTG
>DFBP01000266.1:0-854 GCA_002366685.1 Rhodobacterales bacterium UBA3077
GAAGTCCATGTTCCTTTTTGCGGCCATGCGGTTTTGCAGGAAATGAGCGGCAGCGCGATTGACGCGGGAGATGCGCTTGGGGCTCGAATAGGCGGGCAGCAGCCTTCCGCCGCCATGCTAGATGTTTTTGCGCGAATAATAGATGGCTACGCCATTCCGTTTGGTGTGTAAGGCATTTTTTAGATCGCGTTTTAGCAGACCTGTTCCAACAGGTTTATATGTTGAGATAGTTTCAAGCAATAATGTGTTTACGGTCTTGACAGTTTAAGCCGCAACGCTTGTAGTTCGAGGACAAATCTGAAGGGAGACATTATGAAAAAAGTCTATGACAGCGCCGCAGAGGCCCTGCAAGGCGCGGTGTTTGACGGTATGAAAATCGCTGTGGGCGGCTTTGGTCTGTGTGGCATTCCCGAAACGCTGATTGAAGCATTGCGCGATACCGGTGCAACCGGAATTACCGCCGCCAGCAATAACGCGGGAACCGACGGTTTTGGCCTCGGGCGTTTGCTGGAAACAAGGCAGATCAAAAAGATGATCTCGTCTTATGTGGGCGAAAATGCTGAATTTATGCGGCAATACCTGAGTGGCGAGTTGGAAGTTGAATTCACGCCGCAAGGCACTTTGGCTGAGCGGATGCGGGCCGGGGGCGCCGGTATCCCCGGGTTTTATACCAAAACCGGTGTGGGCACCGCGATAGCCGAAGGTAAAGATCACAAAGAATTCAATGGCGAAACCTATATAATGGAAGAAGGCATATTTGCTGACCTTTCGTTGGTTAAAGCCTGGAAAGGGGATGCGCAGGGTAACCTTGTGTACCGTAAAACCGCCCGCAACTTTAACCCGAATGCGGCCAC
>DFBP01000266.1:972-1143 GCA_002366685.1 Rhodobacterales bacterium UBA3077
ATATTCGTGAACCGCTTGGTGCTCGGCACCGCTGAGAAGAAAATCGAAAACCGCACCACGCGGGCGGCTTGAGGAGAACATCATGGCTTGGAACAGAGACCAAATGGCAGCGCGGGCTGGACAAGAACTTAAAGACGGCATGTATGTGAACCTCGGAATCGGCATTCCGAC
>DFBP01000266.1:1285-5340 GCA_002366685.1 Rhodobacterales bacterium UBA3077
ATTGATATGGCGATCCTCGGCGCGATGGAAGTTGCCGAAAACGGTGATCTCGCCAATTGGATGATTCCGGGAAAGCTGGTCAAAGGCATGGGCGGCGCGATGGACCTTGTAGCGGGCGTCCGCCGCGTTGTGGTTTTGATGAGTCAGGTCAACAAACACGGCGACAGCAAGCTTTTGAAGGCGTGCACTTTGCCCCTCACAGGGAAAGGTGTGGTGAACCGGATCATTTCCGAACTCGGCGTATATGATGTCGTTGAAGGCGGATTGCAGCTGGTTGAAATGGCCGAAGGCGTGACCTTGGCGGACATCCACGCAGCGACAGAAGCCACGGTTGTGGTTTAACTCACTTTGAGGTTGGGGGGTAAAACCCCAACCCGCTCTCGCGGAAATGTTTATAACCTGAAGAGCAACAGTTTGGTTTGCACTTCTGGCCCGAATTATTGTATCCCCGATGGCAGAGCCGAAAGGGTGGAACATGCGTTGGAAAACCGATAATTTGATGGGATGGGGCCGTGCCCTCACGCGCGAGGCAGAAATTGCCCGCCCTGAGCGGCTCTCGACCTTGAGCGAAACCATTCAAGAGTCCCCCTGCCCCGCCATCGGCAATCGGCGCTCTTACGGCGATGCGTCAACCGCAGCCAAAGCGATAGATTTCACGCGTTTGGATCGCTTCATCAGTTTCGATTCCGAAACCGGATTGCTGGAAGCCGAAGCCGGTGTGACAATCGCGGATATCCTCAATACTTTTGCGCCAAAGGGCTGGATGCCAGCCGTCATGCCCGGCACCGGATTTGCCACGCTCGGCGGATGTATTGCCCATGATGTGCATGGTAAAAACCACCACCTCTCCGGTAGCTTTGGTCAACATGTGGAGAGCCTGACATTGATGGGGCCGGAGGGCGGCAGTCAGCGGATCTCGCTCAAATCCAAACCAAAGCTGTTTAGGGCCACCATTGGCGGCCTTGGGCAAACCGGAGTTATTGTTTCGGCCAGCATTCACCTTGCCAAATGTCCAGCGGGCAAGATGGCGGTGCAAGAGCGGCGGATGGAAGATCTGGATGCCTTTCTCGAGGCGTTTAACAGCTCTCGCGCCGACTATCAGGTTGGCTGGCTCGATATGTCCGCCAAAGATATCCACCTCGGCCGTGGCATTCTGGAAGAAGCGCATTTTTCCTCCGGCCCGTTCGAGCCGCCGCGCGAACCGCGCGCCGTCCCGTTTAATGCTCCCGGATTCGCCATGAGCCGCCCCATCGTGAAAGCCTTCAACTGGGCCTACACAAAACGCGTGCCCGAGGCGGGTCGGGACGTAGAGCGCCCTCTGCACAAGTTCTTTTTTCCGCTTGATAATGTCCACCATTGGAACCGCCTCTACGGCAAGCGCGGCTTTCACCAGTTTCAATGTGTGCTCCCTGACGACGAGGCTCCTGCTACGCTGGCGTTGATGCTTGAAGCGGTGGTTGCCTCTGGGCTGGCCTCGCCGCTTTCGGTATTAAAGCGATTGGGGCACGGGCGCGGCGGGATGATGTCTTTCCCGATGGAAGGTTTTACGCTAGCGCTCGATATCGTCAACAAACCCAGCGCCAAGGCCCTATTGGCACGGCTCAACGAGCTGGCACGCAATGCGGGGGGGCGGGTTTATCTCGCCAAAGATTCGAGCCTTGAAGCCGGGTATGTGGCTGACATGTATCCCGAGCTGGATGATTTTCGCGCTGAAGTTCAAAAAGTGGACCCGTCGGGTGTTTTTGAAACCGACCTCGTGCAACGATTAAAAATCAGGGGGCAGGCATGAGCGAAACCTGGATCATTTTGGGTGCCACTTCAGCCATGGCCCGCGCCTTTGCCCGCAAACTGGCTCAAAACGGCGCCAACCTCTTATTGGCTGGCCGAGATATGGCCGAGCTGAAGCGGATCGCAGCCGATTGCGAGCTACGCGGTGCAACCAGTGCTTCGGCGGTCGCTTTTGACGCCCGCAAGCCAGCCAAATTTGAAGGCATCATAGAACAGGCGACAGCGTCCGGCGGCAGTTTGAATGCGGCTGTTTTTGTCGGCTCGATGCCCGAGCAAAGCGAGATCGACGCAGATGCAAGCCTGATCGATGGCGTTGTGCAAGACAGTTTTACCGGCGCTATCCGTTTTTTACACACCCTTGCGCCTCACATGGAAGAACGCGAAAGCGGCACGATTGTTGGTGTCGGCTCTGTGGCCGGTGACCGCGGGCGGGTTGGCAACTATGTTTATGGCTCGGCGAAGGCGGGTTTTCACACCTATCTCTCCGGTCTGCGCAACCGGTTGGCGCGCAGTGGCGCCCATGTTGTGACCGTCAAACCGGGGTTTGTGGATACTTCGATGACCTGGGGGATCGAAGGAATGTTTCTCGTGGCATCGCCAGACGACGTGGCCGAGAGTTTGATAAAGGCTGTGAAAAAGAAGAAAAACGTAGTTTATACACCTTGGTTCTGGCGCTACATCATGTTGATCATCACACACATTCCCGAATTTATTTTCAAGAAGCTTTCGATTTAGGCTAGACAGCCGAATGCACAAGCAGCCCGGCCCCAATGGCCATTAGGGTAAGCCCGATCGGGTCCCGCAGGGCAAAAACAATTGGGTCATAGTCCATTCTTCCTTGCCACCCTCTATAAATCATCCGCCCCAGCCAAGCGGCCACTGGAACCGCTGCAAGCCGAAGCTCTGTCAGGTTTTGGTAAAGCACCGCCGCAATTTCGCTATAGGTATAGAGCGTATAGACAACCACCGCGCCAATCGCTGCGGTTATCGCGATATTGCGCAGGTCAGCACGGTCACGTCGTGCATAGCCGCGCCCCGGCAACACCTCCTCGTTCTCGGCTTTACCCAGTTCGATCAGCCGCTTTACGGCCCCCAGCGACAGAAATACCGGAAAAACAAATGCCCCCAGCCAGCCTGACATGGGAACGCCTGCCACGATAGCGCCAGCGACAACCCGAAGCGTATAGAGCGCCGCGAGTGTGGATATATCCACCCAGCTCAGCCGCTTCAGCCCCATCGAATAAGAGAGCGACAGCACCATATAGAGCGCAATTATCGCCGCCAATTGCCACGAATGCGCCGCAGCGCCACCCAAAGCACCTATTGCCAGCGCCGCACTTGTTAACATACCCGACTGAATGCTGGCAGTTCCCGCCGCAAAAGGGCGGTGCTTTTTGGTGGCGTGTTTTCGGTCTGCCTCCAGGTCCATCAGGTCATTAACTATATAAATGCTAGAAGCCGCCGCACTAAAAACCACTATCCCCCAGATAGCGAGCGCGAAGCCTTCAATATCTGTACGATGGGCCGCTACAATCGGGAGTAAAAGCAGGATGTTTTTTACCCATTGATGTGGCCTGAGCGCACGCAAAAGCGCCCAACCTTCGTCTCGCTGGCCAATGGGCGTGAGCGTTAGCTGTGGTTTGGAAACCTGCCGCAACAATTTTGCCGTGGGTGCGATAATATATCCACCAACGCCCGCCTGCCAGACTTTTATATCCGCTTCCGAATCCCCGACATATTCAAAACCTCTTTTTCCGAATCGCGCTTCCAGAGCCTTTGCCTTGGTGCCCCGCGTCAGGTTTATCTGCCCATTGGACGCCATTGCCGGCTCTACCAACCCCAACCTATCCGACAAGGCTTGAACTAAAACCTCGTTTGAACCCGATGCCAGAATAACCGTGCGCCCCGCCTCTTTTGCATCCTCCGCCAAAGTGACAATCTCTTTGCGGAGCGGTAGCAATGAGATATTCAACCCTGCCAGCTCCGCCATTCTTTTTTTAAGGGCAGGCCTGTTGAATATCAGGGTAAAAACAGAGATCAGACAAAGCCACGGATGCCGCCCCAGAGCCGCCCAAAAACTTTCAAATAGCATATCGGTTTTGAGCAGGCTTCCGTCGACATCCAGAACCAATGCAATAGCGGTTTTGTTTCCTGCATGGCTTTGCGCCATTTTAACCTCTCGAGTGATTCGCGATTTCTTCGCTTATACTTAGACCTGTGGCGACATCTCAACCAGAATTGGGCAATATTGGGGATTTTTGGCACAA
>DFBP01000014.1:0-587 GCA_002366685.1 Rhodobacterales bacterium UBA3077
GATAACGCAACGCTGAACCGTTTCTTCTCGCTGCACTATTTGCTTCCGTTTGTGATTGTCGCGCTTGTGGCCCTGCACATCTGGGCTTTCCACACCACGGGTAACTCCAACCCGACCGGTGTTGAAGTCCGCCGTGGTTCCAAAAAAGAAGCCGAAAAAGACACATTGCCATTCTGGCCTTACTTTGTGATCAAAGACCTTTACGCACTGGTTGTAGTGCTGGTGGTTTTTGCGGCTGTTATCGGCTTTATGCCGAACTATCTGGGCCACCCGGATAACTACAAAATGGCGGACCCGCTTGTAACGCCGGCCCACATCGTTCCGGAGTGGTATTATCTGCCGTTCTACGCAATTTTGCGCGCCTTTACTTCTGAAGTATGGGCTGTGCAGTTTGCCAGCCTAATAACCGGTGGTATTATTGACGCGAAGTTCTTCGGCGTGATTGCCATGTTTGGTGCGATCTTTGTCATGGCACTGGTGCCTTGGCTGGATACCAGCAAAGTGCGCTCGGGCCGCTATCGCCCCGCGTTCAGGTTCTTCTTCTGGTTACTGGCGATCGACTTTATGTTCCTGATGTGGCTTGGCGC
>DFBP01000014.1:653-7863 GCA_002366685.1 Rhodobacterales bacterium UBA3077
AAAGCAACGCCGGAAACCATCGAAGCCGACTTTGATAGCCACTACCCGCCGAAATCGGCCGAGTAAGATTGAAAGGACAATGAAAATGTTCAAGAAAACACTCCTTTCCGCGGTTATCGCATTAGGTCTTGGCGGCAATGCATTTGCCGCCGGGGACGCGGGCCATATCGAAGACGTAGCTTTCAGCTTCGAAGGTGTCTTTGGCAAGTTTGACCAGCACCAGTTGCAACGCGGCTTGCAGATTTACACCGAGGTTTGCTCGGCATGCCACGGTCTGAACCTTGTCGCCTATCGCACCTTGGGTGATGCAGGTGGCCCGGCCATGGAAGCGGATCAGGTTAAAGCCTATGCTGCGCAGCTGGAAGTTTATGATGCGGAACTGGATGACTATCGTGCAGCGATACCTTCGGATTATTTCGGAAGTAGTAACGATGAAAACGCACCTGATCTTTCGCTGATGGCTAAAGCACGGGCGGCATTCCACGGGCCATATGGCACCGGAATTAACCAGCTCTTCCGCGGCATTGGTGGCCCCGAGTATATCGTGGCTATTCTCAATGGCTATACCGGCGAAGAAAAAGAGCAAGCTGGCAGCATCCTATATGAAAACACAGCCTTCCCGGGCGGCTGGATTGCGATGGCTCCGCCGTTGTTTGATGAATTGGTTGAGTTCGATCCAGCGCATGACAATGACCTGCACCATCTCTCTGAAGATGTAGCCGCATTTTTGATGTGGTCAGCCGAACCCAAGCTGATGCAACGCAAGAATGCCGGTCTGGTTGCGGTTATTTTCCTGACCTTCCTCGCGGTTATGCTCTATCTAACCAACAAGAAGATCTGGGCAAAAGCCAAACGCAAAGATTAGGTTTTTTAGCTAAAGAATTGAAAAAGGGCGTTCTTACCGGAGCGCCCTTTTTGTTGCCGGATTACGACCCGACGTAGCTCTCAAACTCTGGCGGAGGGTTGGTGAAGAAATCATCCGTCGCTACCGGTATGTTGGCCTTGTTTTGATCCACAAACACGCACTCGCTTGCGATGTGTTGCGCGTCTTCGGGGTTATGGGTAACCAACAGCAGCGTTGCTTGTTGTTCGGCGCGGATTTCCTCAACAAGGTCGAGCATTTCACGGCGCAAAGCCGGGCCAAGCGCGGCGAACGGTTCGTCAAGCAGGAGCAGAGGTTTTCCCCGCAGCAAAGCGCGGGCTAGGGCAGCGCGCTGGCGCTGGCCACCAGAGAGTGTGCGCGGGAGGTCTTGCCCCCGATTTTCTAGTCCAACGCGCTTCAATGCGGTCTCCACCAGCGACCTATCGGCTTTGGTTAGCTTCAGGTCTGGCCGAATGCCCAGTCCGACATTTTGAGAAATGGTCAGATGCGGGAACAGGTTGTTCTCTTGAAACAACATCGAGATTGGCCGCTCAGACGGGGAAAGTGCCGAAATATCCTGACCTTGCCAGCGTATTTGGCCCGTATGGGAAATAAATCCGGCAAGGGCCAGCAGCAGCGTTGATTTACCTCCGCCGGAAGGGCCGAGGATGGCCACGCTCTGTTTAGGCGAAATTTTCAGGTCAGCGTTGAAGCGGAAATCACCCTGTTCGATAACCACATTATCCAGCTCAAGCATGTCGGCCTCCTTTGTCAAACAGGTAAAACAGCGCGAAGCTGCTTGCTACAAGTATTAAGGCCGAACCCGCCGCCGCATCCATCTGATAGCTACCCATCTGGCGATACATCATGAGCGGGAGCGTTTGGATATCAGGCGGCGCAAACAGGGTGATAACCCCGAGGTCTCCCATCGAAAGCGCGGCGGCGAGGCCGGTTGCAAAACCAAGCTCCGGTTTGATTTGGGGCCATGTCAGCAGGCGAAAGCGCGACCAACCGCGCATACCAAGGCCTGATGCCAAGGACCCGTAATTGCGGTCAACGCGACCTAGAGCCGGTCGGATGATGCGCAGCATTAGCGGTAAACTCAGCGCTGCGTTAACGAGGGCAGTGATCGGGAGCGCCAGTTCAAACGGGCTGGCAAACGGGTTAATCAGAATGAACAAGCCGGTGCCAATAACAAAGGGCGAGGTCGCAAGGAGGAGCATCACAACCAGTTCGATACGCGTGCCACTAGAGGAGGCTTCAATCATGTGCGCCAGTGAGAGCGCCAAAGCAAGCGCCAAGGCAGCAGAGACCAGAGCGATGCCTACACTTATACTCCATGCGAGGCCAAGGCCGGCGGGAAAACCGGCCATCAGCCCCGTAACCCCGTTCAATAATATTGCGATGAGCGGCAGGCCGATAAAGAGCACCACCAGCAAGAGGATAGACGCATCCATCAAGCGCGGCCAGCGCCGCTTGTCCCAGTTCTGGTAAGGCTGTTCAAGGCTTCCCCCAAAAAGAGTGTCTGTTCCAAAACGAAAAGCCAGCGCTGCTGCCGCCAGCCCGATCACCAGCTGCACCGTGGCCAGCTGTGCGGCCCCGGCAAGATCAAATTCGAAGCGAAGGGCTTGATAGATCGCCAGCTCGATTGTGCTGGATTTTGGACCTCCCCCAAGAGCGAGCGCAACCGCAAAGCTCGACATGCACAACATGAAGATCACCAAAAGCGCTGACGGCACCGCGCCGCGCAGAACCGGCATTTCCAAAAGCACAAACCTTGCGCGCGGCGCTAGGTCAAGCTGTGCAGCAAGGCGAAAGTGCTCGGAAGGGATCGCTTGCCAACCTTGCAACAGCATCCGCGTTGCCAATGGTAGGTTGAAAAACACATGCGCCAGCAGCACGCCCTCCAGCCCGTAAATATCCAGCGGGCCAAGCCCGAAATAAGCCAAACCATCACTGAAAATCCCACTGCGCCCCCAAATGGCCAACAAGCCAAGCACCGCGACAATCGAAGGCAGCAAAAAGGGTGCCCCCAGCAGAGAGACCATCACGCTCCGGCCCCAAAACCGCCGCCGCGCCAACGCTTTTGCCAGCGGAATCGCAAGCGTCACGCTAATGAGGGCTGACAGGGTCGCCTGCAACAGGGTAAACCGGATCGCGGGCCAGGTTGCGGCCGGAATATCTTCGACCCCGGTCCGTGTAAGCAGGGCCACAATCGGCGCAAATACCAGCAACACCACGATCAGAATCGCGGTGATGCCAAAGGCTTTTACGGGTGCGCTCACCTCACCGGCTCAAAACGCGCACCCATTCCTCAACCGCCGCCTTGCGGTCAACGTCGGAAATGGTGAGCGGGCCGGATACCGGCATCGGGGTGATCATTTCGGAAAAACCTTCGGGTACGGCCACACCTGTGGCCGGATACATCCAGTTGGTTTCGGGAAGGACATTCTGAAAAGCGTCCGAGGTGATAAACGCCATGAAATCGTCAGCCAGTTCGGATTCATCTGAATTGGCCAGTTTGGCGGCGACTTCGATCTGCATATAATGGCCCTCGTCAAATTGGGCAGCGGATTTGGTTGAGTCTTCTTCGGCGATTAGATGGTAAGCGGGCGACGTGGTGTAGGAGAGCACCAGATCAGACTCTCCTTCAAGAAACATACCATAGGCTTCGGACCAGCCCTTGGTTACGGTCACAATATTGTCCGATAATTCTGCCCAGATGTCGGGTGCATTTTCGCCATAAGCTGCTTTAACCCAAAGCGCTAGGCCGAGACCTGGGGTCGAGGCACGCGGATCTTGGATAACGATGCTGAGATCGGAATTCGCAAGGGCCTCGAAATTTGCCGGAACGGTTTCAAGCTTGGTGTTGTCATACACAAAAGCCAGATACCCCCAATCATAGGGCAAAAACGTGTCATCCTCCCATGCCACCGGCAAAGCAAGACCAACCGGCGCGGTTGCGAGCGGCGCAAACAAGTCCAGATCGCGGGCCTGCTCCATAAGGGAATTGTCGAGCCCAAGAACGATATCGGCATCAGAATGGCTGCCCTCAAGCCGGATTCTCGCCAATAGTGCAGCGCCATCGCCGGCACCAACAAGGGTGAGCGTGCAGTCGCATTCTGCTTCAAACGCGGCTTTGATTTGTGGGCCGGGGCCCCAGTCCGATACGAAGCTGTCGTATGTATATACGACCAGTTCGGGTTTTTCTTCGGCCATCAAGCTGCCAAAAGGCAAGCAGAGGGCCGCAGCGGTAAGGATATTTTTCATGTGTCTCTCCTAAGGCTGCGACGCAAGTCAGATATGGGGAGACCCAAACCTTCCCTACGCCGGCATGATCCGGTTCAGGTTCTACGGGTCCGCGTTTTGCGTCTCAGCCCAAAGGCCCCCCGAGGTAGCGATAGAATAGGGGTCAAAGTGGTGGAATGCAATAAGCCTATTGCGCTTGTCAAAGTGTGTGATACCGTTAGCGAAAGGCCCCCAACAGTTTGAAAGAAGATTCAAGATGGCTCTCTCAGCATCCACGCGCGCCTATGCGTTTTCGCTTTTGTCCTTTGGGTTTTTCTCCAGCCACGATGCGATCATCAAAGCGCTTGGAGTAGATTATTCTGTGTTCCAGATCATCTTTTTTTCCTCGCTGTTTGCCTTCATCCCGCTCACGGTGATGATGATGGCAGATAGGGACCTCGATAATTACCGCCCGCGGCATCCTTGGCTGATCGGAATGCGCACGGCGCTTTCACTGGTCGGGATGAGCTCGGCCTTTTATGCTTTTACGGTGTTGCCGCTTTCCGAGGTTTACGCGCTGCTCTTCATTACGCCACTACTGATTACCGCTTTTTCGGTGCCCCTGCTGGGCGAAGAGGTCGGGCTTCAACGCTGGCTCGCGGTGATTGTCGGGTTATGCGGTGTGCTGGTGGTATTGCGCCCAGGGATGCAAGCGCTGGAGGCAGGCCATTTTGCGGCGCTGGTGTCGGCGCTGACCAGTTCTCTGTCGGTTATTATTGTGCGTAAAATCGGCAATGAAGAGCGTAGCGCTGTGTTAATTCTGATCCCGATGATCTCGGGAATTTTGGTGATGGGGATGCTTTTACCGTCGGTGTATGTGCCGGTCGAACTCCCGGCACTCGGAGCGATGGCAGCCGTGGGACTGTTGGCAGTGGGGGCACAGATATCGGTGATAGCGGCTTATCGGGTGGCCCCTTCGGTGGCTTTGATTGCGCCGGTGCAATATACGCAAATTCTGTGGGCTACGGCATTTGGCATGTTGTTTTTTGACGAGTTCCCGGATGGCTGGGTGGCTGTGGGAGCCGCTATTATTATTGGTAGCGGGTTGTTTGTGGTCTGGCGCGAAAGCAAGCGTACAAAGCGGGGGCCGGTTCTGCGCATGGCCAACCCAAGGCCGGATTCGGGGCCATCTCCCAAGCCCAAAGGCGTGAAATAGGGGTTTTGTGCGGGCGGGGCTTGGGCTAGAACAAGGCAAAGGGAGTTTTGCTATGTCAATGAACAGCTTTGGCCACTTGTTTCGGGTCACCACGTGGGGCGAGAGCCACGGGCCAGCGCTGGGCGCAACGGTTGACGGCTGCCCGCCCAATGTGCCGGTCGATGAAGCTATGCTCCAGCAGTGGCTGGACAAGCGTAAGCCGGGGCAAAATAAATTTACCACCCAGCGGCAAGAGCCGGATGCGGTCGAGATCCTGTCCGGTGTTTTCGAGGGTAAAACTACCGGCACACCTGTGCAGCTGATGATCCGCAACACGGACCAGCGCTCGAAAGACTATGGCGAGATTTCCCAGAGCTTTCGGCCCGGACATGCGGATTACACCTATTTCACCAAATACGGCAACCGCGATTACCGTGGCGGCGGGCGGTCAAGCGCGCGCGAAACGGCAGCGCGTGTGGCGGCGGGCGGGCTGGCGCGCGCCGCCATCGCCGAGCTTGTGGCTGGTGTGGAAATCAAGGGCTATATGGTGCAGATGGGAGATCGTAAGATCAACCGGGAAGCCATGGATATGGCCGAGATTGAGCGCAACCCGTTTTGGGTGCCGGATGCGGCTGCCGCAGAGGCGTGGGCGGCGTACCTCGACGGTTTACGCAAGTCGCATAACTCGGTTGGGGCGATCATTGAGGTGGTCGCGAAGGGCGTGCCAGCAGGGCTCGGTGCGCCTGTCTATGCCAAACTGGATACCGATATCGCCGCCGCGATGATGTCGATCAATGCCGTGAAAGCGGTGGAAATTGGTGCGGGAATGAGTGCGGCTATGCTCACCGGAGTTGAAAACGCAGACGAAATGCGGATGGGCGAAAACGGGGTCGAGTTTGGTTCAAACCACGCCGGAGGGATTTTGGGCGGGATCAGCACGGGGCAGGAGATTGTCTGCCGGTTTGCCGTAAAACCGACTTCATCAATTTTGACGCCCCGAAAGACAGTCACAAAAGATGGCCAAGAGATCGAGCTGATCACCAAAGGGCGGCACGACCCTTGTGTCGGCATTCGTGCGGTACCGGTGGGTGAGGCGATGATGGCCTGTGTGATATTGGACCACTTGCTTTTACAACGTGGACAAGTTGGCGAAAATCAGGGCAAAATAGGCAGGTAAATGTTAGGGATTGAAGATATGGAATGGTACGTAGAACTTGCCGTGAATGTGGCTATCGCAGGCGCTATTCTGGTGTCGGCTTTTTGGCTTTCCGGTGTTGCCAAGCGGCAATTGGTGAAACTCGGGCTGAAATACGAAGAGCTGGACGACACGCTGTTCCTTTTTCTGGCCAGTTTGGCCAAATATGCCATTTTGGCAATTGCCATTGTATTTGTGCTGTCTCGTTTCGGCATCCAGACAACATCCCTCGTTGCACTGCTCGGTGCCGCGGGCTTGGCGATTGGGTTGGCGCTTCAGGGAACGCTTTCCAATCTTGCGGCGGGTGTCATGCTATTAGGCTTCCGCCCGTTCAAAATTGATGACTTTGTCGAGGTTGGCGGGTTTTCCGGCACCGTAAAGGCGATCACTTTATTTACCACCGAAATTGCAACATCCGATAATATTCAGGTCACCATTCCAAACGGTGACATCTGGGCATCCTCCATCAAGAATTACTCCTACTATGACCGCCGCCGCTGCGATATCGTGATCGGTGTTTCTTATGACACTGATCTGAAAAAGGCCGAGACCGCGCTGCGCAAGGTGATCGAGGCCGACGAGCGGGCCCTAAGCGATCCGGAGCCTTTTGTGAAAGTTACCAATCTGGGAGACAGCTCGGTTGATTTCACCCTACGCGTATGGGCCATGGCCGACGATTTCTGGAACATGAAACACGGGCTGCTTCGGGCGATCAAAGAGGAATTTGACC
>DFBP01000014.1:7894-19964 GCA_002366685.1 Rhodobacterales bacterium UBA3077
TAGCCTTATGCAGGCTTAAAAGTGAGGGCCAAGCCGTTGATGCAATGGCGCTTGCCGGTGGGTGCCGGACCATCGTTAAACACATGGCCCATATGGCCACCACAACGGCGGCAATGTTCCTCGGTGCGCACTCCAAAAAGGCTGCGGTCCCGCCGGAAGTTCACGTTCCCCTCGATAATGTCATAGAAGCTTGGCCAGCCTGTGCCACTGTCAAATTTGGTGGCGGATTCATAGAGCGGCAGGTCACAGCCTGCGCAATGATAGATGCCCGCGCGGTGCTCTTCGAGCAACGGGCTGCTTTCTCCGAGTAGTGAATTCGAGAATGGCCGTTCGGTATCTTCATTGCGAAGAACTGCGAATTGCGCAGGTGTTAAGCGGGTACGCCATTCTGCGTCGGTGTAATTGATTTCGAAAGTCTCGGTGGCTGCGTTTGTGCTAAAACCGAGGGAGGCGGCCCCTATGGCGGCGGCGGAAGAAGCAAAGAAAGTTCGGCGGGATATCATGGAAAGCTCCGGTAGAATTAAGATTATCCAGTATATAGGGGTAAAATACGTTTCATGTTTTCACATTATCTCGATTACGCGTGAGCGAGTGGGACCGTCACCACAAAAATAGCACCGTTACGGCTGTGAATCAGGTTCAGATCACCATCCAAGTTGCGCATGATCTCACGGCTAATCGGAAGGCCAAGGCCTGCGCTACCAGCCAGATTTGCTTCGGAAAGCCGGGTGAATTTCTCAAAAACCTTTTTGCGGTCAACCGGGGCGATCCCCGGTCCGTTATCGATTAAGCTTACTTCGGCCATGCCGCGGGAAAGCCCAATTTCGATATCGAGGATTGGATCTTCCCCACGCCCGTATTTCACGGCATTCGAAATCAGGTTGATAAAAACCTGCACGAGGCGGTCAAAATTGGCCTGAACCATTATTGGCGACTCGGGAAGCTGCATTTCAACTTTCACACCCGCCCCTTCGATCAAGGCTCCTGTCGCGCTCAGGGATTTTTGGATAGCTTCCTGAAGGGAAATGGATTCGATCTCCATCTGCCCGCGCCCGCTTTCCAGGTGGCTGAGGTCCAGTATTTCGTCAAGCAATCGCGTCAGGCGTTCACTTTCTTCCTGAATAATACCAAGGAACCGCTTGGCGTCATCCTGTGCGAGATTGTCGGTATCTCGCAAGATTTCGGAGAATGAGCGGATGGATGTCATCGGCGTTCGGAGTTCGTGACTGACCTGGGATAGGAACGCATCTTTTTGCGCGCCCATTTCCGTGAGCTGGGCGTTGGCGGCGCGGAGCTCCTGCGCGGTGTTTTCCAGCCGATGAGACTGGTTTTCGAGCTGTTGGGAATATTCCAGAATCTGCGCCGTTTCGTCCGCAATTTTCATCAGTTCGTCAACAGAAACAGTCCCCCCGCCGGCAATTTGAGACACCATCGCATGTGCTGAAGCGGCCCCGACAGAACCCGCGAGCTCACGCTCAAGCGTTTGCACCAGGTTGTCGGTGGCGTCTGGTAAGCCCCTCGGCTTGCCTTGTTGTTGGGCCATTTCGGTAAACAGGCGTTGGGCAGGGTCTGTGCCCAGAATGCGTTGGGCAAGGGTGAACAGGTCTTCGGAAGTTGCCGAACGTGAAACGAGGTAAGAGCCTGTGGATTTATCAAGCCTGAAAACATCAACAAACTGGCTGCTTTGAATCCGCTCCAGGGGGCGAGGTGTCGAGAATAAAGAGCCGAAAATAAATAGCACTATGTTGAAAGTCATCGACCAAAACAGGCTATGCACAAGCGGGTCGTAACCGCCTAAACCGAACAGCGCCTCGGGTTTGAGAAAGTCGATTCCAAAAGGGCCAATCTCGATAAGCGATTCCGAAAGGATGAAAGACCCTTCGAAGCTGGGTAAAAACAGGGTATAAGCCCAGATCGCAAAGCCTGCGACCAACCCAAACAATGCGCCGGTGCGGGTGGCCCCGCGCCAAAACAGACCGCCAAGAAGTGAAGGGATGATTTGAGCAGATCCCGCAAAGGCGATCAGCCCAATGGAAGCGAGCGCACCCGAGCCGCCTGTTAGCCGGAAATAGAGGTAGCCGAGGCCGAGAATCGCGGCGATCGAAAGGCGGCGGGACCGCAAAAGGATAGTTCGGACATCACCGCTCGTTTGGGTGGTCACATTGGCGAAGCGAAGCCAGAGCGGCATGATAATGTGGTTTGAAACCATTGTGGAAAGTGCGATAGCCGCGACGATGACCATTGAGGTCGCCGAAGAAAATCCACCAAGAAATGCAATCAGAGCCAGATTGTTTTGCCCTTGCGAGAGCGGCAAGCTCAGGACGTAAAGATCGGGGTTGGAGCCTTCGGGGAGCATTGCGTTACCGGCAATTGCGATCGGGAGCACAAACAGGCTCATCAGGAGCAAGTAGCCCGGAAAGGCCCAACTGGCCGTCGCGAGGTGGCGCTCCTCGGCATTTTCAACAACGATCACCTGAAACATGCGCGGCAGGGTCAGGATGGCCATCGCGGAAAGCATCGTCAGGGTGACCCAGCGCGCCGAAAAAATGTTTTCGCCGCGCAGCATTTCCGGTGGAGCTTTGGCAAATATTTCTGCAGGGCCTCCGCCGATACCCCAAACAACAAATATGCCGACCGAAAGAAGTGCCAAGAGCTTGACTATGGCCTCGATAGCGATGGCGGTTACTACCCCGTGGTGGCGCTCGTTGGCATCTACATTGCGAGTGCCAAATAATATGGTGAAAGCCGCCAGCCCCGCGGCCACCCAAAAGGCCGTAAGTTCAGCGCTGCTACCACTATTAAACACAGAAAAACTAAGGGTAATAGATTGCAATTGAAGCGCGATATAGGGGGTCGATCCGATCACTGCGAGCAGGGTCACAAGAACCGCAAGCGTGGTGCTCTTGCCATAGCGCGAAGAGATCAGGTCGGCGATCGACGTGATCCGCTGGGCGCGGCCAACCCGCAGGAGCTTGCGCAAGAGCCACCACCAGCCAATGAAGACCAGTGTCGGGCCCAGGTAAATGGTGACAAACTCAAAGCCGTTGCGGGCCGCCGAGCCCACCGCGCCATAAAAGGTCCAACCTGTGCAATAAACCGAGATCGAAAGCGTGTACACAAAGGGCGAGCGCAGCCAGCCTATCCGCCCGGCTTGCGCCCGTCGCTCAGCCCAAAAAGCGATCGTAAAGAGCAGCACCGCATAACCAAGGCTGGCTATGATCAGGGTGTTGAGCGTCAGCATCCTTCAGCCCTTGTCTAGGCGTCGGGCCAAAAAGCGGGCCAGAATGACCAAACCAAGCCAAACGCCAAAAATATAGACATAGATGAGCGGAAGGCCAAGAATTGAAACCGTACCCGTAAACATAGTTACCAGCGGGGAAACCAGCAGAAAGGCACCAAAAAGCGGCAAAAGGAGCGCACTGTCACGTAACTTTCGCTTCTTTGTGGTGGAAGTCGCAAGGTCAGTGCTGTTCATGCCAACAAGCCAAGAATATTGGATACGATTTCTTTGTTGGAAAATGGTTTTGTCATAAACAAATCTACGCCAATTTCTTCGGCAGTGAACCGGTCACGCGCCTGCCCTTTCGCGGTCAGAACCAGGACTTTAGGCATTGTTCCAGGCATTTCGTGCAGATCCCGCAAGATGTCAAATCCACTACGGTTTGGCAGCATAACGTCGAGAATTACAAGGTCCGGGAGCGTTGCCCGCACGGACTCTACGGCCATGTTCCCATCGGATTGAACCGCAACATCCAGTGCCTCGCGCTCTAGAAGAAAACGCAAAGACTCAACGATATTGGGCTCGTCTTCAACAATCAAAACGCGCTTGGCCAACCGGATCCTCCCTCCAATTTGACCGAGAGTAGCGCGACGACCAAAAAAAGCGCAAGGGGTTTGTTGACTTACGAAGAGCCGACCACCGCTTCTTCACCAAGGATTTGTGGTTCTGTGCGGGCCGCGCAATCACTGCGCGGGCATATCCGGCAGGTAATTCCGATAGGCTGCGCTGCACCCAATTCGGGAAGCCAGTCGGAAAACAGAGCCCGTTGTTCATAGTGGATGATCAACATGGCGGCGTTCAATTCCGATGGGCGACCAAACTCTGCCGCGCTTTGGGCTTCCGCTATCGCCAACCCGATAAACTTGTGTTGACCGGGGAGCTCCAGCAATGCTGCGACCGGGAGTTCGGGGGTAGAAAAAGACTGAAATAGCGGCCAGAGCGGGCATGCATTTCCGTGGCGCGGGAAAGCAAAATCCGCAATCGGGCGACGAAATAAGGCGCGGCCTGCGGCGTTGGAAATGATGAGCCCCATTGGCGGAGCCGCTGTTTGACCAGGGTCTTGATAAGCGAGGCGGCGAAAGGCCGTGTGGAGACTCGTTCCAAATGCCTGTGCAACCGCTGCCGGATTATAGTTTTTCCGGCGTGCCGTTTTAGAGAAATCGCTATGCGGTATTGCCAGCGCATCTTGCGCATAGCTTTGCAGAAATTCGGTCACCAACCGGTTTGTTTCTGGGTTATCCAGCCCCCCGTCTTCCGCCATAATTCTGTTGACCAGATAGGCTATTTCAATATTGCTGGCGGGTGCTTCTCCAAGGTTGTCGAGTTGCGGGAAGCTATAGTTATGGCGCTCCAAAAAGCTGTCTAGCTCTTCCTGAGGGGTTGCAATGCCCGCCTTCGGGTCGGCCTTTTTGTCAAAATACTTGACCAAAGATTGCGCCGAGTCCGTCAGGCGGCGGCTTTCCTCATGGATGATCGTATGAAAACGCGCCTGCTTTTCCGGCTCGATATCCTCAATATTTTCCAAAATATTTGAAGTTGAGCGGATGGCGGTAATGTTGGAGAGCATGCCGTGCAGGCTTTCGGCCAGAAAAGGGTCGTGGGTTAGCCGGTCAGACAGGGCGGTAATTGCCGCTTCCTGATCGCGCGTTTGCCGGTAAAGCGCGGCGATCATTCCAGCCCAACCGGGAAACCGCCCGGCCAATTCTTCGATTCCCACGACCTCGGCCCCGATGACGGGGTGATGGGCGGCGGCTTCGTGCAGGTCGCTGATTTTGGCCGAATCCACCCCGTCCGACAGGCTGCTCGCCGGAACATCAAGCACGCGGGCAATGGCCAATAACACTTTGCCGGCCACAGCCCTGCGGTTGTGTTCAATGAGGTTGAGATAGGATGCGGAGATGCCAGATTGCTCGGCAAGTGCTTTTTGCGTGAGTTTTGCCTTGCGCCTTTGCTCGCGAATACGGGTGCCGGAAAGTGATTTTCGCATGGGATTCCAAACCTTTGCCGCATTGCGGTGAAAAATAGTTTACAGAACGAGTGATCTTACAATCAACTATTTTACAAATTTACGCTGCAAACACAATAAGTTATTGCAAAGTTCACAAATCACCCGAAAATGAGGCTGCGGCATTATTGCCGGGCCGGTTCGCCGGTTAAACCGACACGAATGGGAGGAAATTCATGTCTAAACTAATAATGAACCGTCGCGGGTTGCTAAAGTCGGGTGCCGCAGTCGGCGCCGGCGTTGCACTGCCGACGATTTTTACGGCGTCCAGTGCGGCGGCGTATACCAATGAGCCAACTGGCGGCGCTGTAACCCTGGGCTTCAACGTTCCACAAACCGGTCCTTACGCTGACGAGGGTGCGGACGAACTTCGCGCCTATATGCTGGCTGTTAAGCACCTGAACGGTGAAGGCGACGGCGGGATGATGAACACATTCTCGTCCAAAGCGCTTCAGGGCAACGGTATTCTGGGTAAGAAGGTCGAATATGTGACCGGCGACACCCAAACCAAATCTGACGCGGCGCGGGCTTCGGCTCAGTCCATGATCCAGAAAGACGGCGCAGTGATGATCACTGGCGGCTCTTCTTCCGGTGTTGCGATTGCGGTTCAGGGTCTCTGCCAAGAGGCTGGCATTATCTTCATGGCGGGCTTGACCCACTCGAATGATACCACCGGTAAAGACAAAAAAGCCAACGGCTTCCGTCACTTCTTCAACGGTTACATGTCTGGCGCGGCACTTGCGCCTGTGCTGGCTGATATGTATGGCACCGATCGTGCGGCTTACCACCTGACAGCCGACTACACTTGGGGCTGGACCCAGCAGGAGTCGATTCAGGCGGCAACTGAGGCCAAAGGCTGGTCAACTGTTGCCAATGTTCTGACACCGCTGACCGCAACAGACTTCTCGTCTTATGTGGCTCCGGTTCTGAACTCCGGCGCTGACGTTCTGGTTCTGAACCACTACGGCGGTAACATGGTGAACTCGCTGACTTCGGCTGTTCAGTTCGGCTTGCGTGACAAAATGGTCAATGGCAAGAACTTCGAGATCGTTGTTCCGCTTTACTCGCGCCTGATGGCTCGTGGTGCTGGCGAAAACGTTAAAGGCATCTTTGGGTCTACCAACTGGCACTGGTCTTTGCAGGACGAAGGCTCGAAAGCCTTTGTTAAGAGCTTCGGCGAAGAGTATGGCTTCCCGCCATCGCAGGCTGCGCACACAACTTACTGTCAGACCCTGCTTTATGCGGATGCATGTGAGCGTGCAGGCACTTTCAACCCATGTGGTGTTGGCGAAGCTCTTGAAGGCTTTGACTTTGACGGTCTGGGCAATGGTCCTACGCACTACCGCGCAGAAGACCACCAGTGCTTCAAAGACGTGCTGGTTGTACGTGGTAAAGAGAACCCGACTTCCGAATTTGACCTTCTGGAAGTTGTGCAGGTTACGCCGCGTGCGCAGGTTGAATACGCTGTTGACCACCCGATGTTTGCGGGCGGTGCACTGGGTGCCTGTAACCCTGGCAGCTAAGTTTCCCCCTCGGGAAATCACTCCGGTCGCGCGTAGGCGCGGCCGGCTTTTCTGCAAATGAGCAGACCTTATTTCATGTAAAACGGAGCGGGCCGAACCATGGACGCCATCCTTCTGCAACTTCTTAACGGACTAGACAAAGGCAGCGCTTATGCGCTGATCGCTCTTGGCCTGACCCTGATTTTCGGCACGCTTGGCGTGGTCAACTTTGCCCACGGGGCCTTGTTTATGATCGGCGCTTTTATCGCGGTTTCCTTTTCCAAGCTCATGGAAATTTCCAAAATTACCATTGATCCGGACAAAGTGGATTTTCTTGGCAATCCGGCCAAGATCAAAACCCCTTATGTGATTGAGTGGTTCGGGAATTTCGGGCATTGGCTTGTCGAATGGTCGGTGCCTGTTTCGGTTCTTCTTGCCATTCCGATAATGATTCTGATCGGGATCATTATGGAGCGCGGGTTGATCAAACACTTTTATAATCGCCCACATGCAGACCAGATTCTGGTAACCTTCGGGCTGGCGATTGTGTTGCAAGAGACCATCAAATTGTTTTTCGGTGCCAACCCGATCCCGCAGTCATCACCTGACCTACTTAAAGGCTCGGTCGATTTCGGGGTTTTGGTCGGATTTGCTGAAAATACGATTATCTACCCGCTCTGGCGACTTGTGTACTTCTGTTTCTCAGCGGTTTTGATTGCGAGCGTATTTGCTTTCCTGCGTTTCACAACCTTTGGTATGGTGGTGCGCGCCGGGATGGAAGACCGCGAAACCGTGGGCTTATTGGGCATAAATATCGACCGGCGTTTTACCATTATGTTTGGCGTAGCGGCGGCTGTGGCCGGGACTGCTGGTGTTATGTATACCCCGATCAATCCACCAAATTACCACATGGGCATGGACTTTCTTGTGCTTAGTTTTGTGGTGGTTGTGGTTGGCGGCATGGGTAGCCTTCGCGGCGCCATTGCTGCAGGTTTTCTCCTTGGTATTATGGAGAGCTTCGCTTCGATGCCATTGATCAAAGATGCAATTGCCGCCATCGGCTTGCCGAGTATTGACCAAATTATCATCTATCTTGTGGCTGTTGTTGTTCTGCTTGTGCGTCCGCGCGGGTTGATGGGCAAAGCCGGCGTGATGGAGGAGTAAGAGATGAAACTTATGAACGACCGTACCCTTTTGATCATTTTTGCTGCCTTTGTATTGGCCGCACCGCTGATCTTTGCACCCACCGGCGCCGCTTATCCTGACTTGTTGCAACGTTTTGCGATCTACGGGATTTTTGCGATCGGTTTTAACATCCTGTTCGGCCTGACCGGCTATCTCTCCTTTGGTCACGCGGCCTTTCTGGGGGTTGGTTCTTATGCCTCTGTCTGGATGTTCAAACTGCTGACCATGAACATCATTCCGGCGTTGATACTGGCTGTTGTGATGGCCGGGCTGTTTTCGCTGATTATCGGCTACGTAAGCCTGCGGCGCTCGGGAATCTACTTCTCGATCCTGACTCTGGCTTTTGCGCAGATGAGCTATAACCTTGCTTACTCTGTGCTCACCCCGCTGACCAATGGCGAAACCGGCTTGCAGCTTCGGCTGGACGACCCGCGGTATCTTGACGGAGCCAGCGTTGAAGGTACGCTCCCCTCAACCAACCTCTTTGGGTTGGAGATGAAGGAAGTGTTCTGGAACCCGAACATCCTTGGGTATGATTTGCAATTTAACTACGGATACTACGTTTGCGCCGTGCTGTTGATCGCCTCATTCTATATCGCCATGCGCATTTTCCGCTCACCCTTCGGGCTGATGCTGCGTGCGGTGAAAACCAACCAGAACCGGCTAAGATATACCGGTATCAACACACGCCCCTACACGCTTACTGCTTTTGTAATCTCGGGCATGTTTGCCGGTTTGGCAGGAGGCTTGTTGGCCACAATGGACCCGTTGGCAGGTGCCGAGCGCATGCAGTGGACCGTTGGCGGTGAGGTGGTGCTGATGGTGGTTCTCGGCGGGATGGGCACGTTGATCGGGCCGATCCTCGGGGCCGTGTTTATCAAGTATTTTGAAAACATCTTCTCGAAAATCAACGAAGGCGTGCTGCACAGTTGGTTTGCTATAATGCCGGAATGGCTCGACAATACACTGGTTGCCATTGTCTCGCCGTTTGTTGGTAAAGGCTGGCATCTCACCCTCGGGGCGTTGTTCATGATTGTTGTGATCTTCCTGCCCGGTGGGCTGGTTGATGGCGCAAAACGCATCGGTGGCTGGATCACCGGTGCCAACCGGCGCAAAGCCAAAGCGGAGGCCGAGTAATGGGTATTCTTGAAGTCCAGAACGTCAACAAGCATTTTGGCGGCTTGCACGCGCTAAACAACGTGAATCTAGACGTTGAGCAAGGCTCGGTGCATGCATTGATCGGGCCAAATGGTGCCGGGAAGTCCACCTTCCTCAACTGCTTGATCGGCAAGCTCAAGCCGGACACGGGCAGCGTTAAGTTCAATGGCGAGCCAGTGCTTGGCAAAGCGCCACACGAGATCAACCAACTCGGCGTTTCACGGGTGTTTCAAACCCCCGAGATATTTGGCGAACTGAGTGTATTTGAAAACGTGATGATCCCTTGCCTGGCCCATCGGGATGGTGCCTTTAAGATCAACGCTTTTTCAATGGTGATGAAAGACAAGGAAATCCGTCAGAAGGCAGAGGATATTCTGGAAGACATGGGGATGAAGGACAAAATGAACCTTCACTCCGGTTCGCTTTCCCGCGGAGACAAGCGCCGCCTAGAGATGGCGATGTGCCTCGTGCAGGAGCCCAAGCTGCTTTTGCTCGACGAACCGACCGCCGGCATGGCGCGGGCCGATACCAATAACACCATCGATCTGCTCAAGCATATCGGGGAAACACGGGGTATCACCAAGGTAATTATCGAGCATGACATGCATGTTGTGTTTAGCCTGGCCACTACCATTTCAGTGCTGGCGCAGGGGGCGATTATCGCTGAAGGGCTACCTGAAGATATCAAAGGCCACCCGAAGGTGCGCGAAGCCTATCTTGGGGAGGCAGAGGTATGAACGACAATACACATACGCCGGTTTACATGTCTGTGCATGACATCCACGCTTATTATGGTGAAAGCTATATCGTGCAGGGTGTGTCGTTTAACATCCACGAAGGCGAGATTTTGGCGCTTCTGGGCCGCAACGGTGCCGGTAAAACCTCGACTTTGCGCAGCATTGCGCGGTTGGCCGACCCAATGCTCACCCATGGTGAAATCTGGCTCGACCACCAACCGATTCACGAAATGAAAAGCTACCAGGCTTCACAGGCGGGTATCGGACTGGTACCGGAAGATCGCCGAATTATTCCGGGCCTTTCGGTTGAGGAAAACCTGAAGCTTGCCCAGATTGCACCGCCTCATGGTTGGACAATCGACCGGATTTTTGAATTATTTCCGAGGCTCAAGGAGCGGCGCAAACAGGATGGCGTTACGCTCTCGGGCGGCGAACAGCAGATGTTGGCTATTGGCCGCGCTTTGGCGCGCGATTTGAAATTGCTGCTTCTGGACGAGCCTTATGAAGGCCTCGCCCCCGTAATTGTGCAGGAAATCGAGAAAACCTTGCTTGAGATCAAGGAACTAGGCATCACCACGATTATTGTTGAGCAGAACGCTGTTGCCGCACTCAAGCTCTCAGACAGGGCAGTGATTCTCGATACCGGCAACGTAGTTTTTGACGGCACAGCGCAAGAGGTGCTGGACAATGAGCAGCTTCGCGAAGATTATCTGGCTATCTAATTAGAAAACAGGATCAAGGTTATGACTGAAACGCACATTCATCCGCCATCGGACGAAACCATTGCGCGCGCGCATATTGATGAGGCAAAATACAAAGAAATGTATGCCGCCTCGATTGCTGATCCAGACGCTTTCTGGGGTGAGCAGGCACGCGAGCGGCTCGACTGGATCACGCCATTCACCAAGGTTAAAAACGCCAGCTTTGATTACGACAACCTGTCGATTAAATGGTTCGAAGACGGTGAGTTGAACGTGTGCGCCAACTGTGTTGACCGGCACCTGGAAACCCGTGGCGACCAGACAGCGATCATTTGGGAATCAGACGATCCAACCGTAGACAGCAAGGTGACCTATAACGAGCTATACGAAAAGGTTTCTCGCCTCGCCAATGTTTACAAAAACCTTGGTGTCGGCAAGGGCGACCGCGTTGTGCTCTATATGCCGATGATTCCGGAAGCCGCCTATGCGATGCTGGCTTGTGCGCGCATTGGCGCGGTGCATTCCATTGTTTTTGCCGGTTTCTCACCTGAAGCGTTGGGCTCGCGTATCGCTGATTCCGGCGCCAAGTTGGTTGTTACTGCCGATGAAGCGCCGCGCGGTGGGCGCAATACACCGCTCAAGGCCAACGTGGACAAAGCGCTCGAAATCTCGGGTGACGTAACCACGCTGGTGGTGGCCCGCACCGGTGCCGACACCGGTCTGAAGGACGGCCGCGACTTTGACTATGATGAGCATATGGCCAAAGCCGATGCCGAATGCGCGCCGGAACCGATGAACGTGGAAGATCCGCTGTTTATCCTTTATACCTCCGGCTCAACGGGCAAGCCAAAAGGTGTGGTGCACTCCACCGGCGGCTACCTGCTCTACGCCATGATGACCCATCAATACGTATTTGATTACCATGATGGTGATGTTTACTGGTGTACGGCCGATGTGGGCTGGGTGACTGGCCACAGCTACATTGTGTATGGCCCATTGGCCAATGGTGCGCAAACACTGATGTTTGAAGGCGTGCCGACTTACCCTGATGCGGGCCGATTTTGGCAGGTATGCGAAAAGCATAAGGTCAATATTTTCTATACTGCGCCAACCGCGATTCGGGCCCTGATGGGGCAAGGGGACGAGTTTGTGAACGGGTCTGACCTTTCCAGCCTTCGCACGCTAGGCTCGGTCGGTGAGCCGATCAACCCCGAAGCGTGGGAGTGGTATTATCACATAGTTGGCAAAACCAATTGTCCGATCGTGGATACGTGGTGGCAAACAGAAACCGGTGGCATCATGCTTACCCCGCTACCCGGGGCGACAACGTTGAAGCCCGGCTCGGCGACCTTCCCGTTCTTCGGGGTTGAGCCGATTATCCTTGATCCGCAAAGCGGTAAGGAGATTCATACAATGGAAGCCGAAGGCGTACTTTGCATGAAGGAAAGCTGGCCGGGGCAGATGCGCACCGTGTTTGGTGATCCGGCGCGCTTCAAATCTGC
>DFBP01000014.1:20055-20297 GCA_002366685.1 Rhodobacterales bacterium UBA3077
CACCGTATGGGGACTGCCGAGGTCGAAAGTGCTTTGGTCGCACACCCGAAAGTGACTGAAGCCGCGGTTGTGGGGTATCCTCACGAGATTAAGGGGCAAGGTATTTACGCCTATGTAACGCTGAAGGCAGGCGAAGAATACACCGACGAACTCCGTACCGAACTCTCCAACTGGGTCCGCAAAGAGATCGGACCAATTGCCAAGCCTGATCTTATTCAGTGGGCCCCTGGCCTGCCAAAAAC
>DFBP01000259.1:0-1370 GCA_002366685.1 Rhodobacterales bacterium UBA3077
CAACGCTTTCAGGGCGATGTCCTTCCCGGACCATCCCTATGGCCGCCCGGTTGATGGCACCTTGGAAACGATGGCCGCGCTCACAACCGCAGACATGTTTGAAGCCCACCGGTTGGCTTTGGGGCGCAACAATGTCTTTATCGGTGTGGTCGGGGATATCACCCCCGAGGCCCTTGGCACCCTGCTCGATGATCTGCTCGGTGATCTGCCTGATGACCTGTCCGACAATATTTCAGGCATAGAACCGGTGCTGGAAGCGGGCCTTACCGCCATTGATTTTGCAACCCCGCAATCGGTGGTTGTTTTCTCACAGCCCGGGCTCAAGCGGGACCACCCGGATTATCTGACCGCCTTTGTGCTCAACCACATAATGGGCGGGCGCTCCTCCACCGCGCGGCTCAATGTCGAGGTGCGGGAGCAACGCGGGCTTACCTACGGGATCTCCAGCTTGCTGCTGCCTTACCGTCACTCGGCCATATATATGGGCCAGTTCAGCAGCGGCAATGAAACCGCCGCCGAGGCCGTTGCGATTGTGCAAAGCGAATGGGCCAAAATGGCGCAAAACGGGGTGACCGCTGAAGAGCTGGAAATCGCGCAGCGCTACCTGACCGGAGCCTACCCGCTGCGCTTTGACGGCAACGCCAAAATTGCGGGTATATTGGCTGGCTTGCAAATCGCCAAGCTGCCGATCACCTATATTGCCGAGCGCAATGATCTGGTCAACGCAGTGACGTTGGAAGAGATCAACCGCGTCGCGTCCGAGCTATTCCAGCCTGACAAGCTTCGCTTTGTCATTGTCGGCCAGCCGGTTGGGCTGCCAGCGGAATAATCTGTTAGGCTAGCGCTTGGGTTGTCGCTTTCAGAATCACGGAAAGCTATGCTATGTATTGTGGTATGAACGCTCAAAACCCCAATATCATGCGTGACCGCAAGCCGATCAGGCAGTTGGACGATGCCGCCGCCAACCGGATCGCCGCTGGCGAGGTTGTGGAGCGCCCGGCTTCCGCGATTAAGGAGCTGGTCGAAAACGCGCTCGATGCACAGGCGCGGCGTGTCGAGGTCTCTTACGTGGATGGCGGCAAGAGCCTGATACGGGTGGTGGACGATGGCACCGGCATTCCGGAGGGAGAGCTTGGCTTGGCCTTGTCGCGCCATGCCACCTCCAAAATTGATGGCACCGACCTGCTCAATATCCACTCCTTTGGTTTTCGTGGTGAGGCTTTACCTTCGCTCGGCGCCGTTGGCCGGCTCGGGATTACCTCTCGGTTTGCTGGCGCAGCTTCGGCGTTTCAAATTAAGGTGACAGATGGCCAGATGGCTGAGGTCGAACCCGCTGCGGGGCCCCAAGGCACCCGCGTTGAATTGCGGGG
>DFBP01000259.1:1404-1876 GCA_002366685.1 Rhodobacterales bacterium UBA3077
GCGATGGCCGCGCCCGGTGTATCGTTTATCTTACGCGATGTGACCGGCGGCGGTGAAGGGCGTATCGTTTTTCGCGCAGATATTGACACACAGGAAGGCCAGCTTCAGGCGCGGTTGCGGCGGATTATGGGGCGGGAATTTATAGAGAATGCGCTGGAGATCGACGCCGAACGCGAGGGAATCCGCTTGAGTGGCTATGCGGCCTTGCCGACCTATTCGCGCGGGGCCGCGGTGGCGCAGTTCTTCTTTGTCAACGGCCGTCCGGTAAAAGACAAGCAGCTCACAGGCGCTTTGCGCGCCGCTTATTCCGATTTCCTGAGCCGGGACCGCCACCCTGCCGCCGTCCTATTTCTGGATTGTGACCCCGAGGCGGTGGATGTCAATGTCCACCCCGCCAAGGCCGAAGTGCGGTTTCGGGAACCGGGCGTGGCGCGGGGTTTGATTGTCTCGGCTCTCAAACATGCGCTCGCCG
>DFBP01000259.1:2009-6742 GCA_002366685.1 Rhodobacterales bacterium UBA3077
CAAGACGACCTGCCACTGGGAGTGGCCCGCGCGCAGGTGCACGAGAATTATATCATCGCGCAAACCCGGTCCGGCATGGTGATCGTCGACCAGCATGCCGCCCACGAGCGCTTGGTTTACGAGCGGTTAAAGCAGCAATCCGGCGCAAAGGCGGTGCCATCGCAAGCGCTTTTGATTCCTGAAATCGTTGAGCTTCCCGCCGCCGACAGCGCCCGCCTTCTGGAAGCGGCGGAGGATATGCGCGGGCTCGGGCTGGTCTATGAGGCCTTCGGGGAGGGGGCGATCTGCGTGCGCGAAACCCCGGCCATTCTGGGCGAGATCAACGCCGCCAATCTATTGCGAGATGTCGCAGACGAACTTGCTGATCTTGGCCAGAGCCAAACCGTGAAAGACCGGATCGAAGCGGTGCTCAGCCGCATGTCCTGCCATGGTTCCATCCGCTCGGGCCGCCGAATGAGCGCGCCCGAAATGGATGCCCTGCTGCGTGAAATGGAGGCCACGCCCCATTCCGGCCAGTGCAACCACGGGCGCCCGACCTACGTGGAGCTCAAGCTCGCCGATATCGAGCGGTTATTCGGGAGGACCTAGCCCAACCCGCCAAGCCCGCGACAAAACGAGCTAATGTTAATCTTGATGGATCACCGAAATGATGGGAAAAGGGCTTTGACCCAAAGGATGCGTTATGACCGACAAACCCATTGCCGACCACCCGCTGCGTTACCCGCTCAACAACGAGCTGCACGCCCGACCCTTCCCCGAGCTTACGGCCCCCTGTCGCGCTGCCTATATCGCCATCAAGCAACCCAGCAACGCTGCCAAGCGTGACCGTTCGCTCGACCGCTCCCACCTGATCGCATTGCTGGATCGCTTTGGTGCCGCCCATCCGGCCCCCGATGCGACCCACCATGCCGTTCAGCTTGGCCGCAGCTTTCTGAAGTGGGAAATGCACTCCGAATTTGTGAGTTATACGCTTTATGCCAAAGGGGTGGAAGACCACCCTTTTGATGGAAAAGCCTTTGATTTGTTTCCGAAAGGCTGGCTGGTGGAAGCCCCGGGTTTGGTCATTTCCTCTGTCCTGATCCGTATGGAAACAGCCGATTTTGCTGATGAGCAGATGCCGGGGCTCAACAAAAATCTGGCCAAATGGTTTGTCTCCGAGAGCCTGACCATGTCTTACGTGGTTGATCGCGAGGCTGTTGTCGCGACCGATTTCCGCATAGATGAATCCGGCCATGTGCGCTTTGCCATTGTGGCCAACGCGGGTGTCAGTCAGCGCCGGTTGGGCCGCATTGCCCAGCGGCTTCTGGAGGCAGAGACCTACATGAACGCCTCGATGCTCGGCTTTCCGGTTGCCCGAGAGGTGACCGATGCAACAGACGAGATGGAAGCTGAGTTGACCGGCATTTATGCCCATCTTTCCGAAGATAAAAGCAAAGATTCAGCCACGCTTGAGGAGCTTCTCGGCTTGGCTGGCCGGATCGAAAACCTCGCCTCCCGAACGGCCTTTCGTTTTGGGGCCACAGAAGCCTATTCCAAGATCGTGGAACAGCGAATCCAGTTGCTGCGTGAAGAGCGGTTTGAAGGGCGGCAGCTGATCTCTGAATTCATGATGCGTCGCTACGAGCCGGCCATGCGCACCTGCTTTTCAGCACAGCAGCGCCTACAGGCTCTTTCCACCCGTACCGAACGCGCTGCCAACCTGCTGCGTACCCGCGTAGACGTTGAAAACGCACAGCAAAACAAACAGGTGCTTGGGCGCATGGATGAGCGCGCCGGATTGCAGCTTCGTTTACAAGAAACCGTGGAAGGGCTCTCGGTGGTGGCGATCAGCTACTATGCCGTGTCATTGCTCGGCTATTTGCTGGCACCCGTGGCCCCGGCCTTGGGGTTGGAGAAATACCAACTGGTGGCGGCGCTCACCCTGCCGGTTGTACTGCTGGTATGGTGGATGGGTAAACGCGTGCGCCGGAAGCTGAGGTAGCAGGGGCGCTGCCCCTCTTTGGCCTGTGGCCAAATTCACCCCGGGATATTGGGGCAATTTGGAATTCGGATACTTGTTATCTTGCTGGTTTGGGTTTATAGGGCCGCTATCGCCGGATTCCCCGGCAGAAGTCACCGCTGACCTTCTTTAAAAATACGGGATATGAAAATGAATCGTGGACTCATTCTTGGCGTTGTCGCCATGGCTGCCATTGTGGTTGCCTCAAATATACTTGTTCAGTTCCTGCTCGGGGACTGGCTGACATGGGGGGCGTTTACCTATCCGTTTGCGTTTCTTGTAACCGATTTGATGAACCGCACCTACGGCCCCGCGCTGGCGCGGAAAGTGGTTTTTGCCGGTTTTGTGGTGGGGGTGATTTGCTCGCTGATCGGCACCCAGATCATTCTGGAATTCGGCCCTGCTGTTAGCTTGCGCATTGCACTTGGCTCCGGTTTTGCCTTCCTTGTGGCGCAACTGACCGACGTCAAAATCTTTGATCGCCTTCGCATCGGTAGCTGGTGGCGCGCGCCGCTGGTATCTTCCTTTATCGGCTCTTCACTCGATACTTTCCTGTTTTTCAGCATTGCCTTTTCGGGCGCGTTTATCTTCCTTGATGCCAGCCAGCCCAACGGATGGGCGCGCGAAGTGATCCCGATGTTTGGCATTGGCCCAGAGGCTCCGCTTTGGGTTAGCCTTGCCGTGGCGGATTTTGCGGTGAAAATGTCACTCGCTTTAGTCGCGCTCGGGCCCTATAGGCGCCTCACCCGAACCCTAGGTCGCGCTGGTTAAATGGGCAAACCCTCCAAATTTGCTGATTGGAGTGCGCTGGCTCTGGCGCCGTGGCGGTGGGTGAAGAGGCGGCAAATAAAACCCGGGGTAAAGTATTGGTTTTTCACAGTCTTTACCCCCAATGCCAAACCATCAAAAGCCCAAAAGCTCTACCTTTTTGACCGTGCACAAGGCCCGTTCCTTATGGCGGAAGGCCGCGAAACTTTTGTCGTTTCAGTTCGGGATAAAGCCATCGGGAGAACCGTATTCGCAACCGGTGAATATGAGCTCGACAAGCTAGAGAAAGTGCGCGGACTTTACCCAAAACCAACCAAGGATATGGTGTTTGTCGATGTTGGAGCCAATATCGGCACAATGTGTATACCTGCGGTCAAGCGTGGCTACTTTGCCAGCGCCATTGCGATAGAGCCCGAGCCTCTGAATAGACGGCTTCTGACAGCCAACATTGCCCTGAACGATCTCTGTGAAAAAACCGATGTGGTTGCTAAAGCGCTCGGGCGCGATGCCGGAAAAGCCGCGCTGCACCTATGTGATCACAATCTCGGGGATCACCGGATGGGCATCGGTTCAGAGAAGGAATCCGGGCGAGCAAAAATCGATGTCGAGGTTGATACGCTGGATGGTGTTATTGCTCCGAAAACCCGTCCCGACGTGTTTTTGTGGATGGATACCCAAGGGTATGAGGGCTTTGTGCTCGCCGGTGGGGCGGAGACGATTGCCCATGCACCGCCACTTGTTATTGAGTTTTGCCCGCATTTAATGCGGCAGAACCGTTCATTTGAGCCCTTGTGGGAAGCGCTTTCAGGCGCGCCCTACGCTTATTTTTATGACCTTGGTGCTGAAAATCCGGTCCGCCAGTCCCTAACCAAAGCCGCATTGGATACCTTGTTTGAAACCTATGAAACCGGCGAAGCCTATACCGATTTGTTTATCACAGGGTCGTTCTGAACCATAGCGAGCGCGCATTTCGTGCCGATTTTGGCCGCCTCACGCCTGCGCGTGCATAATTTATTTGCGTTTAACCAATTTCGCGCTAAGCTCCCTTTATCTGAAACAACGAGAAAGGAGGTGCCGATGTCTATTGGGATATTGGAGAACATGGTTAAGGAATTGCGGGAGATGAAAATCTAGCCGGGCTAACCCACGATAGGTGGCCCGTAACCTGACCACCTCCAAACTCGAGTTTGGGCCGTTCCGATTGATCGGGGCGGCCCTTTCACTTATAGAGGGGCTTCACGCAACGGAGCGCTTTTTATGCAAGACCTAACCCTCGCCCGCCACGGACAAGCCCAGACCGGCGCAAAAGACGAAGCCAGCTACGATAATCTTTCCGACCTTGGCCAACAGCAAGCGCGCTGGCTGGGTGAGCATATTCGCAGTTCACAAGGGTATGACCATGTAGTTTCCGGCGCCCTGAACCGCCAAATCCAGACAGCGCAAAATATCGGGCTGGATGCGCCGCATCACAAAGATGCACGCCTCAACGAGATGGACTACTTCGGACTTGCCGCAAGTTTGGCCAAAACCCATGGCGTGCCGTGGCCAAGCTCGGAACCCGAGTTCATTGCCCATGTGCCCAAAATCCTGACGGCATGGCGGAAAGGGGAAATCTCTGACGATCTGGAAAGCTATGAAGCTTTTTGCCAGCGTATTTCTGCTGCTTTGATGGATGCCACCCAATATGAGGGGCGCGTGCTGCTGGTGACCTCTGCCGGTGTGATCTCGACACTGGTTGCCATGGCGCTGGATCTTGAGGTTTCCGGAAAAAGCAAGATTTTCATGTCGGTGTCCCACACGTCGCTGCACCGGTTTTCTCTGCGCGAAGATGGCATGCATCTGACCCAGTTTGCCGCGACCCCGCACCTAGATCACGCCAACCGCCTGCATGGGGTCACCTACGCCTGATGATCCGCATCAATGAAACCATAACCCTGCAAGACTGGGAGTTGACCGAGAGCTTTGT
>DFBP01000259.1:6818-8142 GCA_002366685.1 Rhodobacterales bacterium UBA3077
TCGCCAAGCTTGCCGCCTGATGCCAAGGCGCGGCTCAAAAAGCTGGCGGGGTGGCGCTGGACCAAAGACGGGGCGATTATCATCACCGCTGAAAAACACCGCACGCAGGCGCGGAACAGGGAGCTGGCCGAAGAAAAACTGCGCGAGCTCGTTCTGCAATCGCTTCATCGCCCCAAACGACGGGTCAAAACCCGCCCGACGCTGGCTTCCAAGCGGCGGCGTCTTGACGCAAAGACCCAGCGCGGGCACGTTAAAAAACTCCGGAGTAAAAACATCAGCGAAAGTTGACCTGTATCAATACAACCAGCCCTCCGATCTGCGTAATGTGTGGCGAAAATGTAAAAGGAGAGTCGCGATGCGCAATACCACACCCACAGACGCTGTAACCGAGGGCGGTTCATCGCCGCTTAGCCGTTTTGAGCAGGGCCAATACCCCTATTCAGACAAAATCAAAAAGGCCGATTACGAAAAGCAAAAGGCGCTGCTGCAGGTTGAGCTTCTCAAAGTGCAGAAGTGGGTTGAGGACACAGGCGCCAAGGTGGTTATCATCTTTGAAGGCCGTGATGCGGCAGGTAAGGGCGGCACCATCAAGCGCTTTATGGAGCACCTGAACCCGCGTGCAGCCCGGGTTGTGGCGCTCAACAAGCCGACGGATCGCGAGCGCAGCCAATGGTATTACCAGCGCTATATCGAGCATTTACCGAGTGCGGGTGAGATGGTTCTGTTTGACCGTAGCTGGTATAACCGCGCCGGCGTCGAGCGGGTTATGGGTTTTTGCAACCCGCAGGAATACCTCGAGTTCATGCGCGAAACACCTGATCTGGAGCGGATGTTGGCCCGTTCCGGCATCCTCCTGTTCAAATACTGGTTCTCGGTCACGCAAGAAGAGCAAAAGCGCCGGTTTGACAGCCGCGAGCATGACCCGCTCAAGCAGTGGAAGCTTTCACCGGTTGATCGCGCCAGCCTCAACAAATGGGATGATTACACGGAAGCCAAAGAAGCGATGTTCTTCTACACAGACACCGCAGATGCGCCGTGGACAATTGTCAAATCCAACGACAAAAAACGGGCACGGTTGAACACCATGCGGCACTTCCTGTCTCAAATTGATTACCCTGACCGGAATATAGAAAATGCGCCGCTGCCTGATCCGAAAATCGTTGGGGCCGCCAGCCATGTGATCGGGGCGGATGAGCACATTCTGGGCAAAACCCTGCACCCGTCTACCCGCTCCAAATAGGCAAGGGCGCACCTGTCGGAGATTTCGTGTGTGGCCTGTGATGACAGGCCCACACCAACCTGCTATCCATAGCCGTTAGCAGTT
>DFBP01000259.1:8172-9628 GCA_002366685.1 Rhodobacterales bacterium UBA3077
TAGCCGGAGCCTCGGTTTTGCGTGGCTGGGCCAGTTTATTGTTGCTGCTCCCCGTTGTCGCTTGTGGCCAAGTGGGCAATGGCTCGGCACCGCTGGCACCAAACCTGCTCGAAAACCAACCGCTTTCCCGCACCGCCGAACGTGCGCCCCCTTTTGCCCGCCGTGTTGCCCAAAGCGGTGGTGGCGGGATTGGGGGCGGTGTGGCCGGGTTTTTGATCGGCAAGGCGGTCACCGCGACCCTTAACGCCGACGAGCGCGCCCGCTCGCGCATTGGCGAAGTCCCGACCCCGCAAAGCGTTGACCCGGGGCTGATTATTGAAAACATGATCGCGGATCACCTGATTGCCGAATTTGGCGCGCGCCCCAACCTGCGGGATTTTTACGCCGGCTCCGTGCGGGAAACCGCGAGCGCCGAGCGCGGCCCAAAGGTGGCTGGACTTGCGTCAAGGCGCGGGCTGAGTGGCGTGGTAATAGATGTGGTGGCTCTGGAATATTATGCCGATAGCACGGGGCGCAATCTGGGGCTGGTCAACGAAGCGTTTCGCATTGTTGTGAGCGCGCAAATGAACCTCGTAGAAATTTCGACCGGCAGGGTTTTGGCAATGGGCAGCTGCACCGGAAGCCATGAAAACGTGACACCCATCGAGGCCGCAGTCGAAGACGGTGCCCGACTAACCACGCTTTTGGCGCAGAAAGCGGCCGGAGATTGCGCGGCTCAGCTTATCAGGGATTCTTTGTCTTAAGGTTAGAGCGAAGGATGTCCCCAAACAAAGGGCCGGATTTGAATTGCAATTTTAGCGATTCTGTCCAACAGTCAAACCAAACCAATCGGGAGTAAAAAGATGAGAACACGTGCAGCCGTTGCATTCGAGGCTGGCAAGCCGCTCGAAATAGTCGATGTGAACCTAGAGGGCCCAAAGGCCGGTGAGGTTTTGGTGGAAATCAAAGCCACCGGTATTTGCCATACAGATGAATTCACCCGCTCGGGCGCAGATCCGGAGGGCCTGTTTCCGGCAATCCTCGGCCATGAAGGTGCCGGTGTTGTGCTTGAGGTTGGCGAGGGTGTGACCTCGCTTAAACCCGGCGATCATGTGATACCGCTTTACACACCCGAGTGCCGCGAGTGCGAATATTGCCTCAACCCCAAAACCAACCTGTGCCAAAGCATCCGCACGACACAGGGCGCGGGGGTGATGCCTGACGGCACCAGCCGTTTCAGCTTGCTCGATGGCACGCCGATTCTGCACTACATGGGCTGCTCAACCTTCGCCAACCACACAGTACTACCTGAAATCGCGCTCGCCAAAATCCGCAAGGATGCCCCCTTTGACAAGGTTTGTTATATTGGTTGCGGCGTGACCACCGGCATTGGCGCGGTGATCAACACCGCGAAGGCCGAGATTGGCTCAACCGCTATTGTGTTTGGCCTCGGCGGTATTGGCCTGAACGTGGTGCA
>DFBP01000025.1:0-1972 GCA_002366685.1 Rhodobacterales bacterium UBA3077
CACCGATTTGCATCCAAACCGTGCGTAGACCCATTGGTAACAGGTGCTCTAGCGCGGCTTCAACTACCGGAAGCACTTGCTCGGGGCGGCGGAAAATATCGAGCATCTCGACCTTCGTTTCGGATGGAATACTGGCCAGTGACGGCAGGATCGGCTCGCCAAAAAGCGACTGCCCTTCATAAACCGGATTAACCGGCACAACGCGGTATTTTTTCAGGTTGAGAAACCGGGCCACAAAATAGGAAGGGCGAACCGGATTGGTCGAGACCCCGACAGCGGCTATGGTTTTCGTGCTGGTGAGAATATCTCTCAGGTAGGTGTCTGAATAATCCATTCGGCCACGCTACAAAGCCCCATTGGTATTTACCACAAAAAAACGCCCGGCACTTGGCCGGGCGTAAAGTGTGAACGAGGGACAGTAATCAGAAGCAGAGGTGTTCAAGTTCTGGCTTCGATCTTAATATATGTGCCCAAAAGGATGATTTAACCCCCCTCAAGGAAACGTGAGCAGAAATCAGCCGAGTATCGCGGGCCAGAACCCTTCGGCCAGCGCGATATTGCCCGGAATATCTTGTGACCACAGGCGCCGCGCTTGCAGGCTGAAGTTGAGGTACAACTTGCCTTCATAGATGGTCCAGGCTTCGGGCACGGTTGATGCCAGCGCACCTTTGGAGGCGGCAAGGGCGCAATATCCGCCAAATTGCGGTGCATAGGCTTCCGGGTCGTTTTGGAACAATTCGCGGTTTTCGGCGCTGGAAAACTGCCACAAGGCCCCGTTCCATTCGAGTTTGAAGGACGGTGTGCCGGAGGTTGGGGTGCCTGCCCGGAAGTAGGCAACAACGTCATACCCGTTAACGGCCAAACCGTTAGGGCCGGAAAATATTGGAGGGCTGCCAGCGAAGACGGGTGTGGCCAATCCGGCGAATAGGGAAACAATTGCGGTTCTGCGTGTGATCATAACGGACCTCCTTCACGGGGCATACTAGCAAAAGCATTGAAGCTGCGAAGCCCGATACACGGAGATTTGATGACCTCAAGAACGATTAAGCGCTAAACCCCTGCTTCCAGCTACTGGCCGCGTAGAGCGAAACAGCCGCCGCATTGGAGACATTGAGCGATCCGAACTCACCCGCAAACGGGATTTTGGCGACGCGGTGGCAGGTTTTTTTGGTAAGCTCGCGCAAGCCGGGACCTTCAGAACCTAGCGCCAAGGCCAAAGGTACATTGGGAAGGTCGGCCGTGGCTTGCGTCAAGGTCATGTCGGCCTCGCCATCGAGGCCAATGATGAAATACCCCATTTCGCGCAAAGCGTTCATGGATTTGGCCAAGTTGGGCACGCGCATATAGGGCTGGCGTTCCAGTGCGCCAGAAGCGGTTTTTGCCAAGGCACCGGTTTCAGGGGCGGAATGGCGGTGCGGCGCGATTACGGCGCGTGCGCCAAAGACCTCAGCCGAGCGCAGAATAGCGCCCACGTTGTGCGGGTCAGAAACACGGTCGAGCAGCACCAGTAGGGGGGCTTCATCATGGGGGGCGCATAGCTCGGAGACGGAGCCCCAGTTGAGCGGCTTGACCTCAAGTACCGCGCCTTGATGAACAGACTGGGCATCAATTGGCGGTTTGAAATTGCGGGGGTCAACGACCTCGGGCTCAATACCCGAATTTGCAATTGCATCACCCAACCTGTCAGCCGCATTTTTGGTGACCATCAGGCGCAGCTTTTCCCGCTTTGGGTTTTCCAGTGCATCGCGCACCGCGTGGATACCAAACAGCCAGAGGCTTTCGGCAGCATCCCCGCGCTTGGCGCGCTCTTTTTCAACTATCCACTCGGGTTTTTTGTTTTTGCGCGGGGCCATGGCTTCTCTTTCGTTGCTGAACAGGCCTTACCCTGTGTGTGCGGCAGTTTCAACAGGTGCGCTATGCGACTATCCATTTTGACCAAGGTCAAAGCAAATTCTGGCGGAATTGATACCAT
>DFBP01000025.1:2125-2355 GCA_002366685.1 Rhodobacterales bacterium UBA3077
GAGATAAGGGAAATTTATGTTGTGCTAAGGGACCTGGAGACCATGCTGTTCGTTACCCATAACTGCCAGTACGTCCTCTTTTACAACCCCGAAAAGCGGAAATTATGCAAAGAATTGTTTGTTGAAATGAGTTTCAAACGGATGGAACTTATTATGGCTGAAGATGCCTTGGCGCAGGCTCAACGCCTCTATGAGGAACGCCTTGGGCAATTGCTGGAGGCATTGGCTTC
>DFBP01000025.1:2406-3274 GCA_002366685.1 Rhodobacterales bacterium UBA3077
GTTCAAGGGGGGATCGTTGCGCTAATTACCAATGTTCATCCGGCCATTTATCGATCTGGGGGGAATCCCTCTACCCGGAGCAATCATTATTCGGTTGTGGAATATTCACTCACCAACACCACAGAGGCAGGTATCCATTTTACCTCCGGAACGATGGTTTCAAACCACGCATGGAATGGTGAAATGGTCGAAACCAATATCGGTTACGGGAGAACCTTGAATCCTGGGAAAACGCTAAACCTGAGCGGTCATTGCGTTATTCCGCATGACGAAAGAGTAGGCACATGGGTTGCATCGGGAACCGGGCAACATCGCGGCTTGGAAACCCCAACGCCAGAGGACCAGTTTGGCTGGAACCTTAGTACTACTTGCACGGTAAACTAGGTTCGACGACGTGTTCAGCCCGCGGTTTAGGTTGCATCTGGTCATGTCGGGAAATCGGGGATTAGCAGAAGTGGTGGGCGACCCTGGAATCGAACCAGGCGTGAGTCGCCTCGAGGGAGTTACAGTCCCCTGCCACACCTTGCGGCCTGTCGCCCAATCACTTCTGAGGGGTTGGATAATCTGCCCGCCGCGCGGCGTCAATGGGCAAATCCAACCAGCGGGTAAAAAAACGCTATCGCTTGCCGCCAAGCTTGAAAGCCAACAGCCATGTTGCGGTTAAGCCAAGCGAGATAATCCCGTTCCACCCCGCCATGGAAATGCCGAACAGGCTCCATGGGATATCATCACAACGCACCACAGGGCGGGCCCAAAGGTCGTCAACCGAGAGCGCGCCGGCCAGCTCGGGCAGGCCGGTGCAGGTATCTGGCCCCGGCCAGTAATGCAGCTCTACCCCGGCGTGATAGCCAGCAATTCCCGCGCCGAC
>DFBP01000025.1:3304-4968 GCA_002366685.1 Rhodobacterales bacterium UBA3077
CCCAGCCCGATTGCGATTTTATGTGGCCAGCGTTGCCAAAGGCACAGCTCACAAGGGGCCATATCCCCGATATACTGGAAGCCCCATGCGCCAAGCATCATCCCGAGCGAACCAAGAGCCGCTAAAAGAGCCAGATTTTTCATCACAATACCTTCACCAACAGGAAGCCGCCCAAAAGGAGGCTAAGCGCAACTGAAAACACAAAGCCCAGCCGCTTTTCAATAAAGTTTCTAATTGGAGTGCCGAACTTCCACAACAGAGCAGCGATCACGAAAAAGCGGAAGGCGCGGGCAATAACGCTACTGAGCATAAATACGCCGAAATCGAGGTTGGTTGAGCCTGAAAGTATGGTGATAACTTTGTAGGGAAACGGGGTAACGCCAGCGATAAGCACTGCCCACGCGCCATATTCGTTATAGGTATCGCTGAAATGGTCAAACTGCTCGGCTTTGCCGTAAAAATCCAGCAAGGGCTGGCCGATGGTCTCAAAAAGAACAGCACCGATATAATAACCAAACACGCCCCCAACTACGGAAAAAAGTGTGGCAATACCGGCGATCAAGAAAGCGCGCTGGGGCAGGGCAATGATCATCGGGATTATCAAGGCATCCGGCGGGATTGGAAAGACCGAGCTTTCAAGGAAGGCAATGAACGCCAAAGCCCAGAGGGCGTAACGTGTTTGGCCTAGTTGCATTGTCCAACTATAAAGGCGTAAAAGCATTCTGAATTTCCGCAGTTTGTATGGGTGACAAGCAGCACTTTTACCACCCGGGGTCAAGTGGGCTCGATGAATAAGATAAAAAAAGGACGATAGCGATGGCAGTCGAAGAAATGAGCAAAAATAAAGCGAAAGCTGTAGGTGTGGTCCTTGCTCACATGAACGCGGGCAGGTGGAAAACTGCCGAGATGAATCTGCTCGACGCAATGAGACTGTTCCCGAACGATTTTGGATTTTTGAAGTTGATGGGGAATGTTAAAGTTCGGCAAGACCAATCCAAGGAAGCGATTTTATGGTTTAAGAAGGCCGTGAAGTTGGCGCCGAAAAATACAGATATATTGTTAGATTTGAGCAAAGCCGAGTTGTTGAGCCAAAATGCAGTTTCAGCCACCAAAACTTTGCAAAAAGCCGTAAAGATTGACCCGAAATTTGCGCTGGGCTGGCATATGCTGGCCAAAAGCTATGAGGTTCAGGGGCAACAGGCAGAGGCATTGAACGCCTATAAAACTACGATGAAGCTGCAGCCGGATTCGGTTGTGGCCGCGTCGGATTTATTGAGCGCGCTTGAGCGGTACGATCGGATGGACGAGATGAATGAAGCTCTGGTCTCTATTTCGGAAGTTGCGCCTGAACATCCGGTAGTCAAGACCTTTCAAGGGATTGTAAGGTTTAGAGAGCAGGAATTCGAAAAAGCAAAAGAGCTTCTGGAATCCGTAACACTGCTCGGCACAGACGGGTCGGGGAACCGAGAATTGGAGTCGATGCGCATCCAATATTTAGCAAAAAGTTGTGACCAACTGGGGCTCGGTAACGAAGCCTAAATGCATCTCCATTCTGCAAATATTTTTGAAACAGAAGTATTTTGCAGTGACACCGATTGTGCTGCCAACCTCTGCAAAAATATAACCTACAGAAACGGCATTTCGAAACTCTGGGTTCCGGCGGT
>DFBP01000192.1:0-7166 GCA_002366685.1 Rhodobacterales bacterium UBA3077
CCGGTTGTTCTTGGGGGAAACCGTTAGCCCGCGCATGGTTGTAACGATGTGCGCTGTCATATTGGGGCTGGCAATCATCGCTTATGGTTCCAGCTCAACCCAAATCGCCTCATGGAAAGGCGACATCTGGGCTGTCTACGTTTCTACCGCGTTTGCTGCCGCTTTAACTGCCATCCGGTCGGTTAAGGGGGTTTCGATGATCCCGGCTATTCCATTCGCCTATATCGGCGCGGCCATTGTGATCGGCGTATTTACCTCGCCGGTTGAGGCATTTGAAGCACAATGGCCTCTATTCTTGGGGCACGGTATGTTCATCGGCGCGGCGTCATGTCTTCTCGCCCTTGGGCCGCGATACATTAGCGCAACCGAGGTTTCGCTTCTTGTTCTGTTAGAGTCGGTATTGGCCCCAATCCTCGTGTGGGCCATCATTGGTGAAAACCCCGGCTCTCTGGCCGTGGTTGGCGGTGCCGTTGTTATCGGAGCGCTCTTGATTTCCAATCTCTACGCTCTGGTAAAGCACTACGCGAAATAAGAGTAGATGCCTTAGGTTTGCCATTATTGAATTTTGGTTGACCGCTACTCCTGCTCCATCGAGCTAACCCAGTTTTGCAGAAAATTCTCTTTTTTGAGCTTGTCCAGAAACACCAGCAATCCGGGGCCCAGCCGAATAGGGCGGGCTGCGCTGTTTTCCCGCAAATGAGCGGTATCAATAGGCGGCAAGCTGGTAAGCTCGGTGAGCTCCGGCCTGAGGCTTAACTGGGCTAGAAAGTCAATCAATATGCCGCTTTCAACGGGGTGCCTTGCATTTTGCGGGATGAGCGCCGTTCGAAGCATTACATTTACGTAATCGTCAAACAAAATGATCCGGATGCCGGGATAGTCCGGCAATCGCGACATCGCGTAACTTCCTACCACATTATAAGCCAGGGCAAGCTCGCCGGAAGAAACATCGTTGATCATGTCGCCTGAGCTCCGATACAAACGGGCGTTCAGGCGGCCCATCACTTCAGTCAGGCGCCAGTAAGAGTCGGAGTTTCGGGAGTCCTGGGTCGCAAAGAGGTAACCAGCCCCTGAAGCGCGCACATCATAAGTGCCAATACGTTGCTCGAACCGCTCCGGATTCTCGCGCAGAAGCGAAATGAGCTCTTCACGGTTATTGGGTGGGTCGATCCCTTGAAATGCGGCATCGGAGATTACGACTACGGCGGGCTCTTGTGTGAAGGCAAATATCTGGTTTCGCCACTTCGCCCAGTCCGGCAGATACGCCGTTGCGGTTGAGGAATAGGTCTGGGCATATCCGTCATTTGCGAGTTTTGTTTGCAAATCCATTGCCGATGAAATCGCGAGATCAAATTCGGCATTTTCTTCATGCAGAGCTTTCATCAACTCTGTACTGCTCGCAATCACGTAGTCGATGCTTATTGTGGGATTCTCACGCTGGAATTCCAGAATAATCGGCTCGAAAACATTGATATCGGCGGTCGAGATAATCTTTAGAGTCACAGTACTGTTAGGGGCAGGGTAAACGCGAGTGCCCTCGATTTCGAACGCCGAAGCGCCATATGAACCAAGGGTAAAGAGAACTAAACCCGCGGCAAAATAAGCGAAACGCATGCGCCTGGTCCTTCCGTGTTTGAGCGTATATGAACCCGGCCTTTATGGGCCCGTGCAACCTCGTCGGCGATTGTGAGCCCGAGCCCGGACCCGACGATGTCAGATGCATTATCCCCGCGCGAAAACCGCTTTGTCAGGCTTTTCAAGTCAGCTTTCCCAAACCCTCGCCCCTGATCCGTAAAGGAAACCTCGTAGTGATCACTTTTTTCTATAGTGACGTGAATGTCGCTATCCGCCGGCGAATATTTAATTGCGTTGTCCAATATATTTCTCAAAGCATTTTGCAAAAGGATCGAATCTCCCGCGATCGGGAGAGGTTCGTCAGGAATACGGACAATTAAGTTAATGTCTTTGAGCCCCGCTGTGGGGGATAAATGCTCACATGTGTCACGCGTGATTTCACCCAAATCCAGTTTTGCGGTTAACAGGTTCTCTATGCGAAAGGTAACCATGGCGTGGTCCAGCAACTGGCCAGCAGAGCGCGAGCTTTCGTCGACCGCACGGATCATTTTGCGCAGCGCCTTTTTATCCTCGGGTTTTTCCAGCTTGCGCAGCACCACCTCGGCTTGGGTGCGAACAATTGTTAACGGGGTGCGGATACGGTGGGCCGCCTCGGCGACAAAGGCTTCGGATTCGGTCAAGGAGGCGTGCAGGCGCGCCATAAATTTGTTGAGCGCAGCAACCAGAGGCACCAGTTCGCTTGGAAGTTGCGTCTTGACGGGGCTTAGGTCATGGGGTCCGCGCCGCTTTATTGACTGCGTCATCCGTCTCAATGGCGAGAGCGCAGATTGAGCCGACAACAAGCTTAGCGTGGTTAAAAAAATGAAGAACCCGACCCCGACAAATGCGGCTGTCGTTGAAATGCTTGAGGAGATCGCCTCTAGCCCTAGCCGTGTCTGTGCCACAATGATTGTCGTATTAACCGCCTGACCGGAGGAGCTAACCGTTCTGGCGACCGCGACAGAGCGGACTTCCTCTCCTCGATAATCAAAGGTAGAAAAAACCGCGTTTGAAGGGATTGGAAGAGGTGTCGGTTCCGGTAGGTCCGTGTATCCGGTTAGCGTTTCCCCATCGACAATAACACGGTAAAATACCCGGTCTTCGCTGATGGATCCGAGCATCGAAAGCGCCGAATAGGGAAGCTCAAGGTTCACCTCTCCCCGTTCGGAATAAAGCGCATCCGCGATTGAGGTCGCTGAGGCTGCCAGAATGTTGTCTTGCGTATCAATCGCCGCCTGTTCGGCCACAAAGCGAACGATCAAATAGAAGGTCAGCGACAGGATGGCCGCAATCAGGGATAGCTGAATGACAAGCCGGCGACGGATGGAACTGTTGGCAAAAGGTGTGGTCATGACACATCAATCAGCCGGTAGCCAAGACCTCTGACAGTTTCGATCTTTGCCATTGACCCCTCCAACCGTTTTCGCAGACGGCCGATATAGACCTCTATCGCATTTTCCGAAACGTCCTCCGTAAACGAGAACAAGCGGTCCATCAGGTGGGATTTGGAAAAAATCTGCCCGGGGGTTGCAATAAATATTTCCAGCAAACGATATTCCCGATTGCGCAGCAGTTCCGTGACGTCTCCTATTGTGATTGTGCCTGCCAGCGAATCAAATCCGACTCCCGCGAAGTGCCGCAGATTATTTGCTGCACCGCCTTGCCGGCGCAAAACGGCGCGGCACCGGGCTTCGAGTTCCGAAAAATCAAATGGTTTTGTGATGTAATCGTCAGCGCCCAAATCCAGCATACTGACCCTGTCAGATATCTGAGAGCGTGCTGTGAGCACAATCACCGGTGTCCGGTTTGCATTGTTTCTGTGGGTTGACAGGAAGTCACGCCCGTCCCCGTCCGGCAGCATAATATCTAGTAAAATCAGATCGTAAGAGGTTACGTCAAAAAAGCTCTGCGCCGTTTCCAGATCACCTGCATGGTCAATTACATGCCCCTCCAGCGCCAGTCGGTCAACGACCGCTTTCGCGAGCTGGATGTTGTCTTCGACGAGCAGAAATCTCAAACGACGGGTCCTTTTGTTGAACGTGACAGGTTCGTGTCAGGTTTAGGCACATTACTGACACAATGTGCGCGCGGAGGCTCGCATGTCAAACGAGAGAATACAAAAACAACTAGGAGGAATGAAATGAAAACTCGGATTTTTAAGGTTCTGTTGACCAGTGCGGTCCTCGGAATGGGGGCAGGTGGTGCAGCCACTGCCGCTGAGTGTATCGCCCCGGCAAACCCCGGCGGCGGATGGGATTTTACCTGCCGTCAAATCGGCAAAATCATGTTTGATATCGGCGCGTTTGATCAACCTATTCAGGTCACCAACATGGCCGGTGGCGGCGGGGGCTTGGCTTATACCCACGTTGTTAGCGAGCGTAACGAAGACGCCGACCTAATCGTTGCGGCATCTTCGGCAACATCAACCCGTCTGGCGCAGAACGCTTATGCGGGCATGACGGCTGATCAGGTTCGTTTTGTTGGCGCAATTGGCATTGATCCCGGCGTGATCGTTGTGGCGGCTGACAGCCCGCACGCCAATCTGGCGGATTTGTTGAACGCAACGGTTGCTGATCCTTCGTCCGTCACTTTTGCCGGTGGGTCTGCGGTTGGTGGTTTTGACCACATGAAGCCGTTGATGCTGCTCCAGCGTGCCGGTTTGACCGATATCACGACGGTAAAATACATCGGTCTTGATGGTGGTGGTGATGCGATCACACAAACCATTGGCGGATTTACCCAAGCCATGACAGGCGACATGTCGGAAGTTGTAGGCTTTTTGAAAGCCGGTGACATTCGCGTGCTGGCCGTTCTAACGGAAGAACGTGTGGCTGGTTTTGAGGATATCCCGACCGCCGTTGAGCAAGGCTTTGATGTGGTCGCCGGTAACTGGCGCGGGCTTTACATTCCGCGCGGTGTTTCTGATGAAACCTTCCAGATGTGGGCCGGGCGTTTGCAGCAAGTTGCAGATTCCGATGAATGGGCTGAGGCCATGGCGGCCAATGGTCTGGCGCCTTTCACTATGGTTGGGGACGACTTCCAAGGCTACATCGACAATCTGGTAATCGAAATCCGCCAGATGAGCAGAGACATTGGAGTTATCCAATAATGGCAAGTGACCGGATCTTTGGTTTGGTCATGGCCGTTGTGGCGCTCGCGTATATCGCGAGCGCCACACAAATCCAGACCAGTTTTTTGACAGACCCGGTCGGGCCTAAAACCTTTCCGATCATCATTGGGAGTGTCTGCGCCCTTTCGGCCATATTTATGGTCTTCAAACCGGACCCGGAGCCCGACTGGCCGGTTTTTCGCACATTCGGAGCTTTGTTTTTCGCGGTGATCGTTCTTGTGGCCTATGCCTATGCTCTCAAACCGCTCGGATTTTTACTGCCAACGGCACTGGCTGCCGGCGTGCTGAGTTATCAAATTTCACCCAAGGCCAAGACAGCGGTTCTGTCGGGTATTGGACTCTCTGTCGGGCTGTTTCTTCTTTTCAAATATGCGCTGGATCTGGGCCTTGTTCCTTTTCCTAAAAGCTGGATGGTATAAATTATGGACGTGATTTCAAATCTGGCGATGGGCTTTTCGGTAGCCCTGTCACCCTACACCTTGATGCTGGCGGTTATCGGTTGTTTTATCGGTACTATTATAGGCGCGTTGCCCGGCCTCGGCCCTTCAAATGGTGTGGCAATCCTCATTCCTATCACGTTTTCGCTGGGGCTAGATGCAACATCGTCTCTGGTCTTGATGACAGCCGTTTATTATGGCGCCATGTATGGCGGCCGGATTAGTTCAATTCTACTAAATATCCCCGGAGACGAGCCCGCGCTGATGACAACGCTGGATGGTTACCCGATGGCCAAAGCCGGTCGGGCCGGTGACGCATTGGTGCTGTCGGGTTTTGCCTCTTTTTATGGTGCCATGTTTGCCACGCTCGGCCTGATGTTTCTGGCCCCGCTGCTGGCACGGGTGGCCTATGTATTTGGCCCCGCCGAATATTTTGCCCTTTATATGTTGGCCTTTACGACCCTTGGAGGCATGGCGAGTAATAATCAGGCCAAATCCGCCCTCGCCGCGTGTTTGGGCCTTGGCATCGCCATGATTGGCGTTGATAATTCCAGTGGTCTACCGCGCCTTACCGGCGGAAACCTTCATCTTTTTGACGGGGTGGATTTCCTCGTGGCGATTGTTGGTTTGTTTGCCGTGGCTGAAGTTTTCTTTTTCATAGAAAGCCACGGGAAGAGCTCTTCCATCGGGGTAAAACTGGATAAAGTAAATATCCCCTGGGGGGATATCTTTGCCACCCGCTGGACCCTATTCCGGTCATCGGTTGTCGGATTTATCGCCGGCATTCTTCCGGGTGCCGGGGCTTCGCTGGGCAGCTTTATGTCGTACATGACCGAGAAATCCATTGCCGGCAAAGACGGAGGTTTCGGCACCGGTGTTCCCAAAGGTATTGCGGCCCCCGAAGCTGGAAATAACGCCGCCGCAGGGGGCGCGCTTATTCCGATGTTGACGCTGGGTGTGCCCGGGTCTGGGACCACAGCCGTGTTGCTGGCCTTGCTCATGACCCTGAACATCACACCGGGCCCGACACTCTTCACCGAGCGGCCGGAACTGGTTTGGGGCCTGATCGCCTCTCTGCTGATCGCCAATGTTGTGCTGTTGCTGATGAACGTGCCGTTGGTCAAAATCTTTGTGAAGGTTCTGATGGTGCCGGCATGGGTCCTGTTACCAGGCGTTACCATGATCTCGTTTGTCGGAATCTATTCGCTGTCAGGCAGCTATTTTGACCTGTTGCTTATGGTTGGCTTTGGTGTGTTGGGCTATGTGCTGCGTAAGCTCGATATTCCAACAGTGCCGGTTATTCTGGGGATCCTGCTGGGTGGCCATATGGAAGACGCTCTGCGCCGCGCCATGGTGATATCGGATGGAGACTACATGTACTTGCTTTCGTCCCCGATCGCGATTGGCTTGTGGATCGCTGCGATTGCCGGTTTTATCGCGCCGATGTTTCTGCGCAAATTCCTCAAAAAACCACAAAGGATCACCGACTAAATGGTTCGTGTATTAATCCCCTCGGGTGCGCTTGGTCTCAACTATGACAAAGCGGCACTTGAGCGGGGGCTTGCCAGCAAGCCTGATATTATTGCAATAGATGGTGGATCAACCGACTCAGGCCCTGCCTATCTTGGTCGCGGTATTTCAAAATATGCGCGGGCTTCAACCAAGGTTGAATGGAAGGGGCTGATGGAGGCGCGTGAAAGAGCGGGCGTGCCTTTGGTTATCGGCACAGCGGGAACTTGCGGAACAGATAGTGCCGTTGACTGGCTTCTTGGCATCACCCGAGAAATTGCCGGTGAATTAAAACAGACCCTTAAGATTGCTGTGCTCCGCTCCTCGCAATCAAATGCCGACATAGCAAAAGCCTATGCCAGTAATCGCCTTCACGCATTGCCCAATGCGCCGGATATCTCGGAGCAAACCCTGCTTGACTGCACCAATATCGTGGCCCTTGCCGGTGCGGAACAAATATCAGCTGCGCTTGAAAC
>DFBP01000192.1:7313-12052 GCA_002366685.1 Rhodobacterales bacterium UBA3077
GAAACGTCCCGCGCCACACCTCACACCGTTTCTGCGCATATGCTTTATGAAAACAGTGACCCGTTTATACTTTACGAACCAGGCGGGCATCTGGATGTATCTGCCGCCGAATATACGGCGCTAGATGAAAGCCGCGTGCGCGTGACCGGTTCAAAATGGGTGCAATCGGACCGGTATACGGTCAAACTGGAAGGGGCGGTTGTTGCAGGGTATCAGAGCGTCCTGATCGCCTTGTTGCGTGACAAAAGATATGTAGAAAAGGCGCAGGCATGGGCGGATGACATCAAAGAAAAATGCACCCGAAAGGTTGTTGACCGGCTCGGGATATTGGCGGATGAATTTGAAATTGAACTCCGGCTGATCGGTAAAAACGCCAGTTTCGGGCCGTTGGAAACCCGCACAAATGACCCGCACGAGATTGGTATTTTGGCAATCGTAACCGCCAAAACACAAGACCTCGCCACAGAAATCGCTCAAATATTAAACCCGTATTTGTTGCATCACCCCTTAACCTCCGAGGAAGAGCAGCCAACTTTTGCTTTTCCATTTTCTCCGGCAGATATGGCACGGGGCGCGGTTTATTCCTTTTGCTTGAACCATGTTTTGGAATTGTCTGATCCGATGGATGCATTTTCACTTGAGGTGTTGACCCATGGCTAATCTCGGAGAGATCGTGGAAAAAGTGAGGAGCAAAAATGCTGGTCCGTTTTGGCTGACGATAGATATTTTCTGCGGTACTGCCCCAGCTTTTGCGCAAGTCTGCGAAGGGTTATCGACCGAACGGGTTGCGAATATTTTTGCAGTTGAGGCCAAAACCCTCAAAAGGTTTGAAATCCCGTCGCTAAATGTTGTTAAGTTTAGCCTGCCACGGCCGGTCATTCAGGGTTCGGTGGCGGATCGAGATATGCACGGCGCATCCTGGGCGGCGCTCCTGAGCGAAGTCGAATTGAACTAAACGGAGGCCTGATTTGGCACCCAACATGTGGCAACAATTCCGGCCAGTATTCGTTGCTTTGCTGATCGGCATAATCGGTGCGACCCTCACTTGGTGGTTTGCGGTTCCGGCACCCTTTTTAACCGGGCCCGCTGCCTTTGTTTCGGTTGCCGGGGTGCTTGGCGTAAAGTGCCATATTCCTCCGATACTGCGAAACGCATGTTTCATCATCATTGGTCTGGTTTTGGGGTCGACCATCACGCCCGAAATTCTGTCTGCGGCGGCGGCTTGGCCCCTCAGTCTGGCTGGAATGTGCGTGAGCGTTGCGCTGGTGATGCTGGCTGGTGGCACAATGTTTCAGCACGTGTTCGGGATGGACAGGAACACGGCCTTGCTGGCCTCAAGCCCCGGGCACCTGAGCTATGTATTGAGCTACAGTGTTGACCTGGGGGCCGGAACCGCAACTATTTCGGTTATCCAGTCAATGCGGGTCCTTCTTCTTACGCTCGCCGTTCCGGCGGCTGTGGCCCTCTTAACCGATGCGGATATGACGATGCGGGCTCCCGTTGGGCTGGCCTTGTCTTCCGTTTCCTTTGCCATTCTGGCGGCTTTGGCCGCCGGGTTCGGATCGGTGCTGGCAAAGGTAAAAGTCCCTGCGGCCTACTTAATCGCAGGGATGATAATTTCGTCGATTGGTCATGCCACAAACACCACGCCCGGATCGGTTGCTCCCATGGTCTCCACCGCCGCATTTGTGGTTATGGGGACCTTGATAGGAACACGTTTTAGCGGTGTTACGCTCAACACGTTAAGGAAAGCCGCAGTAGGAGGCATAGCGCTGACCTTGATCGGCTTGGGCATATCAATTGGCGCGGCGGCGGTCATTTCACATTTTTCTGGTTTGCCGTTGATCGATGTAATCATCGCCTTCGCTCCGGGAGGGCTCGAAACAATGGTCGCGATGGGTGCCATCGTGGGGGCAGATCCGGCCTATGTCGCTATTCATCACGTTGGGCGCTTGTTCTTTCTGAGCGTTTTCGTTCCTTTTGCGTTGTCACGAAGTGGGACTTGAGCATAACGACTGCATTTTAAGGATGTCGAGTTTGTCGATGTTCGCTCCTCGCGGAACAATTGCTTTCAGTGTCGGGTGAGGGTGGCGTGAAGGCTCTGGCCCTTTCCCCTGCGCCTGTGCTAATCGGGATCAAACACGATTAGCTCAAGGGATGACTCATGCCACATTATCGCTCTCGCACTTCCACTCATGGCCGCAATATGGCCGGTGCCCGCGGCCTATGGCGCGCAACAGGCATGAAAGACGGTGACTTTGGCAAGCCGATTATTGCCATCGTTAACTCCTTTACCGAGTTTGTGCCCGGCCATGTGCATTTGAAAGACCTCGGCCAAATGGTGGCCCGCGAGGTTGAAAAGGCCGGAGGTGTCGCTAAGGAGATGAACACAATCGCCGTGGATGACGGGATCGCGATGGGCCATGACGGGATGCTCTACAGCCTGCCTTCCCGCGAAGTGATCGCGGACTCGGTTGAGTATATGGTCAACGCCCATTGCGCGGACGCGATGGTCTGCATTTCCAACTGCGATAAAATTACGCCGGGTATGCTGATGGCGGCGATGCGGCTGAACATTCCGGCGATCTTCGTTTCTGGCGGGCCGATGGAGGCCGGCAAGGTCACAATTAATGATCTGGAAAAGAAGATTGACCTGATTGATGCCATGATCTCGGCAGCCGATGACAGCTATACCGACGAGCAAGTCGCCCATATGGAAGCCGAGGCTTGCCCAACCTGCGGTTCCTGCTCGGGGATGTTTACCGCCAACTCGATGAACTGCCTTGCCGAGGCGCTTGGCTTGGCGCTGCCGGGGAACGGCTCTATGCTGGCCACCCATGCCGACCGGCAAACCCTGTTTGAGGAATGCGGGGCGCGGATCGTGGACATCACCAAGCGCCATTACGAGGGCAACGAGGCGGGGCTTCTGCCGCGCGATGTGGCGAATTTTAAAGCCTTTGAGAATGCGATGACGCTGGATATCTCGATGGGCGGCTCCACCAATACAGTGCTTCACCTGCTGGCCATGGCCCATGAGGGCGATATCGATTTCACAATGGAAGATATCGACCGGCTTTCACGGCAGGTTCCGGTGCTTTGCAAAGTCGCGCCATCCGTCGCGAATGTTCACATGGAAGACATTCACCGCGCGGGCGGGATCATGGGGATTTTGGGCGAGTTGAACCGCGCCGGATTGATCCACGCAGATTTGCCGACCATTCACAGCGAAACGCTCGGGCATGCTCTGGCCAAATGGGACATTGCCGTAAGTAATGAACCCGATGTCGAACAGTTTTATAAAGCCGCCCCGGGTGGCGTGCGCACCACGCAGGCTTTCTCGCAGGACCGGCGCTATAAAGAGCTGGACCGGGACCGCGTTGGCGGGATCATTCGCGGGAAAGAAAATGCGTTTTCGCAAGATGGCGGCTTGGCGGTGCTGGGTGGCAACATCGCGCTCGACGGCTGTATTGTGAAAACCGCTGGCGTGGATGACAGCAACCTGGTGTTTACCGGCCCCGCGCGGGTTTTCGAAAGTCAGGACAGCGCGGTAAGCGCGATTTTGACAGGAAAAGTGGTTGAGGGTGACGTGGTGGTAATTCGCTATGAAGGCCCGCAGGGCGGGCCGGGCATGCAGGAAATGCTGTATCCGACCAGTTATTTGAAATCCAAAGGTTTGGGTAAAAAATGCGCGCTCCTGACCGATGGCCGTTTCTCGGGCGGCACGTCGGGGCTTTCGATTGGCCACGTTTCACCGGAAGCGGCAGAGGGTGGCTTGATCGGGCTTGTGGAAAACGGGGATGTCATCGAGATCGACATTCCGGGCCGAACCATTAATCTGGCCGTGGTAGATGAGGTGCTGGAAGCACGCCGCGCCGCCAAAGGGGCAGCCCCGTGGAAGCCAAGCGAGCAACGCACGCGCAAGGTCTCAACCGCGCTCCGCGCTTATGCTGCTTTTGCCAGTTCAGCCGCCAAAGGGGCGGTGCGGATCGTTCCCTAGGGAAAATCTTTCGCCTTGATGGCCCTTCTTGGTTTGCCGGTTTTCAAGCCGGCTGCCTGATTGCGCAAGAAACGGGCGGAGTGGGTTTTTGAGAACGCTTAAAGCTTCGGCGAGCTTAATGAGAGGGTAAAGCAATGAACCAAAAACCCGCGCTGGCCATCGACCTGAAATCGGGGCTCATGCTGATTTCTCTGGCCGCACTTTGGGGTGCGACCTTCTTTTTTGCCGAGGTAGCGCTCGAAAAAGTGCCGCCCCTCACGATCACATTGCACCGGGTGTTTTGGGCGATACCCGTGTTATGGCTTTATGTTTATTGGCGCAGAATTCCCTTTGCGCGCACGTTTCGGGTTTGGTTTTCCTATCTGGTCATGGGCGCGCTGAATAATGCAATTCCGTTTTCGCTAATATTCTGGGGGCAGACCGAGCTCGACAGCGGATTGGCGTCAATCCTCAACGGGACCACAGCAGTTTTTGGTGCCGTTGTGGCAGGGCTGCTCCTAAAAGACGAGCCGCTCACAGCCAGAAAGATAGTTGGCGCGATTTTCGGGATTCTGGGAGTTGCGGTTATTATGGGGTTTGATGCGTTGACCGAATTCAACCCGGCCAACCTCGCGCAACTCGCTATTCTGGGGGCAGCGCTTTCCTATTCGTTTGCCGGTGTCTGGGGGAAGACAGCCCTTTCCGGCCAAGCCCCCGAGATGAACGCCCTTGGCATGCTGGTCGGGAGTGCTGTTTTAATGGC
>DFBP01000263.1 GCA_002366685.1 Rhodobacterales bacterium UBA3077
GCCCCGAGGATGATCATGGATTTACCATTCGTTTTCTCGGCGTTTTCCGCAAATTCACGGGCAACCTGAATGATCTGGTCCCGCGGAACACCGGTGACTTTTTCGCCCCAGGCAGGTGTGAACGGAACATCCTCGTTATAGTCATTCGAGGCCCATTCGCCGCCAAGGCCACGATCAAGGCCGTAGTTGGCGCAGAACAGGTCAAACACCGTAGCGACATATTTCTCGCCGCCATTCATGGCAATTTTCTTGACCGGAATATTGCGGGTCAGAACATCGGGGTGCTCACATTTCACAAAGTTTTCTGTGGCCTCGCCACCGAAATATGGGAAATCAACGCCCACAACCTCGTCGTGATCTTCTTCGAGGATCAGCGAGAGCTTCAGATTGGTGTCTTTGCCTTTGGCGCGTTCCTCAAGGTTCCATTCGCCATCTTCGCCCCAGCGGAAGCCAACCGACCCGTTCGGTGGCACAAGGCCGCCGGTATTGCCGTCAATTGCAACGGTCTTCCATTCGGGATTGTTTTTCTGGCCAAGTTTGCCATTCAGATCATCCGCGCGCAATTGGCGCCCCGGAACCAGCTTGCCGTCTTTTTCGTCCAGAACAACAAGCATTGGCATGTCAGTGTATTGACGAGCGTAATCTTCGAAATATTTCGCCTGACGGTCCAGATGGAATTCGCGCAGAATAACATGGCCCATGGCCATGGCCAGCGCACTATCGGTCCCGGCTTTTGGGGCCATCCAGATGTCACCAAACTTGGCAGCTTCTGAATAGTCAGGGCTGACAACAGCGGATTTGGTGCCGCGATACCGCGCTTCGGTATAGAAGTGGGCATCTGGCGTACGCGTCTGCGGCACGTTGGAGCCCCAGATCAGGAGGTAACCGGCGTTGTACCAGTCGGCCGATTCAGGCACGTCGGTTTGCTCGCCCCAAGTCATTGGAGACGCAGGTGGCAGATCACAATACCAGTCGTAAAAGCTCATACATGTGCCACCCAAGAGGGACAGGTAGCGAGAGCCCGCGGCGTAGGAAACCATCGACATGGCCGGGATTGGAGAGAACCCGAAGACGCGGTCAGGACCGTATGTTTTAGCCGTGTAGGCGTTGGCCGCGGCAATAATCTCGGTCGACTCTTCCCAGTCAGCGCGGACGAAGCCACCCTTGCCGCGCGAGGTTACGTAATTGGCCCGCAAAATTGGGTCTTCTTGTAGCTTGGTCCATGCCTCGATGGCGGACCTGTCCTTGCGCAGGCTGCGGTAAGCTTTCAGAAGCTTGGCGCGGATCAATGGCGTTTTTACACGGTTGGCGGAATAGAGATACCAGCTATAGGAGGCCCCACGTTGGCAGCCACGAGGCTCGTGGTTTGGCATTCCGGCACGGGTGCGCGGATAATCGGTCTGCTGGGTTTCCCAGGTCACGATGCCCGATTTCACATAAATTTTCCAGCTACACGATCCGGTGCAGTTTACGCCGTGGGTCGAGCGCACAACTTTATCGTGGCGCCAGCGGTTACGGTATACATCTTCCCAATCACGGTTTTCGTTGGTTGTATTCCCGTGTCCGTCCGAGAACTTCCCGACGCTGTTGCTTTTCAGGAAGTTCAGCCTGTCTAACAGATGGCTCATTTTTTCACTCCAATTTGAATTATTAGGTGCCGGCGGAACGAGGGCTCAGTCCGCCGACACCGTTTTTCGCGAACTTACGGGTTTTTCACATACGCGTTGGGGCGCATGTAGAACCACCAGTTGATGGCGATACAAACCGCATAGAAGATCGCGAAGCCGTAAAGGGCATACTCCGGTGTGCCGGCACCCATCTGCTCACCGAATACTTTCGGGATGATGAAGGCTCCATAAGCAGCCACAGCGGAGGTCCAACCCAGCACAGGGCCGGTTTGCTCTTTGTCGAACACAATGGCAATGGTGCGGAAGGTCGAGCCGTTTCCGATACCTGTTGCCGCGAAAAGCAGCAGGAACATACCCATAAATGGCACGAAGTAATCTTGCGGTGTAGCCGAGGCGTAAGCCTGCTGCAAGATATAGGCAAGACCGACAGCCGAACCAACCATGACAACAGAGATCCACTGGGTTACGCGCGCGCCACCGAGTTTGTCCGCCATCATACCACCAATTGGGCGAATAAGAGCGCCGATGAATGGCCCCATCCATGCCCACATCAGGGCCGAAGGTCCATCAGGGTTTGTAAGGTCGTGGGTCATCAGGCCGTCAACTTCAACGTGCTGGAAGCCGAATACCACTTTAATGGTCAGCGGCAACGCTGCTGAGTAGCCGATAAACGAACCAAAGGTCATCACGTAGATGATGGTCATCGCCCATGTGTGCTTGTTTTTGAAGATCCGGTATTGGCGGGTCAGATTTTGCCCGACAGAGCCCGGGATCATTTTAAGCAAGATCACAGTAAGTGCGATAACGATCGGCAGCACCAGCCATTTGGAAACCCCAAAGCCTGAACCGTGTGCCGCTTCCGGCAGCATCAACCAAAGACCAAAGGTCGCGGTTACCAGTCCGATCAGCAACATGCCGGTCATGATAGCAAAAGCGCCCATCGGGTTTGGAATGTCGGGAGAAACGTGCTCGTCCCGAATGTTGTTCATGCCCAGCCAGCCGAGAATGGCAAGTGGGATCAGCAGCACTAGCCAAACAAACCCAGCGTTGTGGATATAGGTTTCAGTCCCTTCAGCGATCTTGCCAATGAGCGTTCCGATGTTTGCTCCAAGTTCATGGGAGCGCCACCAAAAATGCCGACGGTCATAACCAGCGGGATAACGATCTGCATGGTGGTTACACCAAAGCTACCCAAACCCGCGTTCAT
>DFBP01000085.1:0-604 GCA_002366685.1 Rhodobacterales bacterium UBA3077
GAATAGTAAATCACTTTGCCGTCACGGCGTGAGTTTACCAGACCTTCAAGCCGAAGCCGGGCCAGTTGCTGGCTAACAGCCGCCTGACGGCTGGAAAGCAGGTTTTCGAGCTCGGTCACAGATTTTTCGCCGGATACCAGATGGCACAGGATCATGAGGCGACCTTCATGGGCAAGTGCCTTCATGAAGTCGGTGGCAGAAGTGGCACTTTGAATTACGTCTGCGATGGTCTGGTCGGACATATCGTCGGATTCTACCGGCAAGGTCATGAGCTTCCTTCCGTATTTGGCTCTGGTAACATTCCTATCATGCGTTCCAGCAAACCCCAAAAGAAATTATCACCGGGGTAGCCGGCTAGGCGGGTCACTTCCTGCCCGTTATCGAGCAAGACAAAGGTCGGGGTGTAATTGATGGAGGAGGCGATGTTAAACCCCTCGGGCAGGTCGTCATTAATATCCAGCATCATAAGCGGGGCGCGTTGGCCTTCGGCCGTTTTGGGATAGATCGGGCCGATCTCTTCTTTCCACAATTCACAATATGGGCAGCCCTGCGACTCAAACATAACAAGTATAGTTTCTGCTTTCGCAGGAGCAACCAAGACAAA
>DFBP01000085.1:616-4834 GCA_002366685.1 Rhodobacterales bacterium UBA3077
ACTTTAATAGCGTAAGTATAGAATCCCAAGTTTTTTTGTCCTTTACATATTAAAGTATGGCAATATGATTATAGCGAAAATACAATAAATACAAGACGGGGATTTATTAATGGATTTTGATCCAAGTTATCTTACAGCGGCAACCGCTGGCATTCTATCGTTTTTATCACCCTGCATTTTACCCATCGTCCCGTTTTACCTGAGCTACATGGCCGGGCTCTCCATGCAGGAGCTGACCGAGGAAAACGAAATTGCGCGCGGGGCAAAGCTGCGGCTCATCCTTTCGTCGGTGTTTTTCGCGGCTGGCGTTATCACCATTTTTGTACTGCTCGGGCTGGGTGCGACCGCTGCCGGTAAGGCTTTGGGGCAATACAAAGAGCCGCTCTCCTATGTGGCCGCCGCGATTTTGGCCGTTTTTGGCCTGCACTTTCTTGGACTGATTCGGGTGCCTTTCCTTTACCGTGAAGCCAAGATTGACTCGTCATCTATCAAACCGGCAAGCTATATCGGCTCTTACATGATCGGCCTTGCCTTTGGCTTTGGCTGGACACCCTGTGTGGGCCCTGCGCTCTCGCTCATTTTGTTTATCGCCATGGATCAGGATAGCCTTTGGACAGGTGGTACGCTGTTGTTTGTTTACGGCGCGGCGATGACCTTCCCGTTTATCATCGTTTCGTTTTTCTCCGGCCCTTTCCTCTCATGGGTCAAACGGCATCGCGCCATGATGGGCTATGTAGAAAAGGCTATGGGCGCTTTGCTGATCCTGTTCGCGATCCTGATTGTCACCGGGCAGGTCTCGGCCATTGCGCAATGGCTGATTGATACCTTCCCTTCCTTCCAAACCATTGGCTAATACGAGGCTAGATCATGTTTAAGAATTTCCTACTCGCCGTCGCACTCCTTGCTCTTCCGGCATCCCTTTCCGCTGGCGAAGTCACGCTCGGGGAAGATGGATTGCACAAGCCGGAATGGCTACAAGACACCTTCCTTGATATGCGCGAAGATCTGGCTGAGGCCAATGAGATGGGCTTGCGCATGGCGATCATCATCGAGCAGCGTGGCTGTATTTATTGCACGCGGATGCATAACGAAGTGTTCCCGATCCCCGAGATCGACGCGATCATCACCGACAATTATTACTTTGTGCAGATCAATATGTTTGGTGACCTTGAGGTGACCGACTTTGATGGCGAGGTGCTTTCCGAGCGTGATATCGTCAAAAAATGGGCGGTGTTTTTTACCCCGACGACCTTGTTCATGCCCGAAGAAATGCCCGACGAATCTACCAGTGCTGCGCAGGCTGCCGTCTCGGTTATGCCCGGTGCATTTGGTCGCCATATGACTACAAATATGCTCAATTGGGTGCTGCTGCGCGGATATGACACGGACGAACATTTTCAGAAATATCACGCAAGAATGTTTGAAACCCAGCGCAATCAATAGCGCATACAATTGCATACGCAATAATATTGCTCAATGCGGCATTATGTTTCGCATTTATGATTGTAATATTTGCAAGGCGAGGTAAAGTGTATCTACGCTGAAACGAACAAAAAATGGCAGCGCAATGATCTGCCAATTAATAACCAGGGAGAGAAATACATGAAGAATTCGATGCTTCTCGCCGTTTGTGCTTCTGTTGCGACCTTCGCAACTGTGCAGGCGGGCGAAGTTGCGCCAGCTGACGTGGCTTTTGATGATTATGGTGCTGTTGAAATGTCGCTTACAGGTGTTGCTGGCGATGCCGAAAACGGTGCCAACGTTTTCAAAAATCGCAAACTTGGCAATTGCCTCGCCTGTCACGCCAATTCGGATATGGCTAGCCAGCTGTTCCACGGCGAAGTCGGGCCTGTGCTCGATGGTGTTAGCGACCGTTGGTCGGCAGCCGAGCTTCGCGGGATTTTGAGCAACTCCGGAAACACGTTTGACGGCACGATCATGCCGGCTTTTTACGTGAATGACGGCTATGTGCGCCCACTCGAAAAATTCGAAGGCAAAAGCATTCTGACTGCCCAGCAGGTTGAGGATGTATTGGCTTACCTACAAACTTTGAGCGAATAATCCGGCCTCGGATGCTCATAAAACAGGAGATTAATATGCAATTCACAAGACGCGACACCCTCGTTATGGGTGCCGGGGCGGCGATTGCCACCTTTATGCCACTTCAGGCTTTCGCTGATTTGGTCGAAGACGAGACAGATACATTTGCCGATGGCGGCGCGGTTAGCGATGGCGGGGTTGAGGTTACAGCTCCCGAGATCGCCGAAAACGGCAACACAGTGCCGATTTCGGTTTCGGCTCCCGGCGCGGTTTCCATTCTGGTTCTGGCATCCGGCAACCCTCAGCCACGCGTGATCGAATTCGGATTTGGCCCACGTGCCGGTTCGTCATCCGCTTCTACGCGCTGCCGCCTTGCCGGCACACAAAACATTATCGCTCTTGCTAAAATGGCAGACGGTAGCGTGATGCGCGGCACAGCAGCAGTAAAAGTAACAATCGGCGGCTGCGGCGGCTGAGCCAGAGAGGAAAAGAACCATGGCAGACAATGTAAAACCCCGCGTTCGCGTTCCCCGCTCAGCAGCAGCTGGCGAGGCATTCGAAATCAAAACCCTGATCTCCCACACAATGGAATCCGGCGCTCGTAAAGATGGCGATGGCAACATCATTCCGCGTTCGATCATCAACGAGTTTATCTGTGATTTTAACGGTGAAAACGTGATCACAGCCAAGCTCGAAGGCGCAATCTCCACCAACCCGTATATCCAGTTTGAAGCTTCAATCGAGGAATCGGGCACATTCACATTCACATGGAACGATGACGACGGATCGGTTTATACCGACTCCAAAGACATCGCCGTGGGATAAAGCTAACAGGGGAGGTACTAATAATGAGAATAATAACCCTAACTGCAGCCGTTGCCGCCAGTTTGGCACTGTTTGCTGGCGCATCTAGCGCTCAGGTTACAGACCCACTGGTTGTTGATGGTCAAACCATCGTCACCAGCGCTCCGGCACCGGATTTCCTCGACATTGACGAGGTGCTTTCGGGATGGAACTTCCGCACGGCTGAAACCCGGGCACTTCAGACGGATGATTTTGAAAATCCGGCCATGATCTTTGTGGATCAGGCGCTGGACGATTGGGATACCGCTGAAGGTACAGCCAACAAAGCCTGTGCTGACTGTCACTCCGGTCCGGAAGAGTTTGCCGGCTTGCGCGCAGAACTGCCGCGCTGGAATGACGACCAAGGCGCGCTCTTTAACATGGAAGCCTATATCAATTTCTGTCGGACAGAGCGCATGGGAGCGGATTCGCTCAAATTGGCTAAACCTCGCATGGATGCCATGGTTGCGCTCTTGAGCCTGCAATCCCGGGGCGATATCATCAATGTTGCCATTGATGGCCCGGTTGCCGATATCTGGGAGCGTGGTCGCGAGCTCTATTACACTCGCGTCGGCCAACTCGATATGGCCTGTGCTAACTGCCACGAGGACAACTACGGTAATATGATCCGTGCTGACCACCTCTCGCAGGGCCAGATCAACGGCTTCCCGGCGTATCGCTTGAAAAACGCCAAGCTGAACTCGACGCATGGCCGCTTTAAAGGCTGCATGAACAATATTCGTGCGACACCGTTTGCGGTGGGTGGCGAAGAGTTCACTGCGCTGGAGCTTTATGTTGCCTCTCGCGGTAACGGGCTTGCGGTTGAAGGACCGTCGGTGCGTAACTAAAAAACTGCGCGCTCCCCTACCGGGGGAGCGCTGCCCTTTTGGGGACAATGCTGGCCTGCCCTTCGGCAGGCTTGCTTTTTCCCTAAAACCCGGAGTTAGACATGATTTCACGTCGCGATTTCTTGCAAGCGTCTGTCGCTGCATCTGCAATTTATGGTGCCTCAGGCATTGGCAACTGGGGCCGTTTGGCAGCGCAGCAGGCGCTGACCCAAGACCAGTTACTCAGCTTTAACAAAACCGGCAACGTGACGATTATTCATATCACCGATATTCATGCCCAGCTGAAGCCGGTCTATTTCCGTGAGCCGGAGATCAACCTTGGTGTGGGCGATGCAAGCGGCTTGCCACCTCATGTAACCGGCAGTGATTTTCTGGATCTGTTCAACATGACCCCGGGCACGCCCGAGGCTTATGCGCTTACCTATAATGACTTCTCGGCCATGGCGAAAACCTATGGCAAAATGGGCGGCATGGATCGTTGCGCAAC
>DFBP01000085.1:4899-5550 GCA_002366685.1 Rhodobacterales bacterium UBA3077
ATGACCTTCCACTGGGAGTTCACGCTGGGCTCGGAACGTGTGCGCGAAATCATGAATGACGTGAGCTATGATGGCTTGGGGCAGAATATTTTTGACAAAGAGTGGGAAGAACCTTCCGAGGATTTCAAGCCTTACGAGTTTTATGAAAGTGGCGGCGTAAAGGTTGCGGTCATTGGCCAAGCCTTCCCATATATGCCGATCGCCAACCCGGGCTGGATGTTCCCTGAATACTCATTTGGCGTGCGTGACAAACACATGCAGGAGATGGTTGACGAAGTGCGCGGCATGGGGGCCGAGCTTGTGGTTTGTCTGAGCCACAACGGCTTTGACGTGGACCGCAAAATGGCCGCTCAAGTGAGCGGGATTGATGTGATCTTGACCGCGCACACCCATGATGCGCTGCCCGAGCCTGTGATGGTGGGTGAAACCATGCTGATCGCCTCTGGCTCCAACGGCAAGTTTGTGACGCGCCTTGATCTGGATGTGCAAAACGGCCGGGTTATGGGCTTTGCCCACAAGCTGATCCCGATCTTCTCTGACGTGATCGAACCCGATGCCGATATGGCAGCCTTGATCGACGAGCAGCGCGCGCCGTTTGAAGACCAGATCAGCGAAGTGCTTGGCACTACCGATAGCGAGCTGTACCGCCGT
>DFBP01000241.1:0-3277 GCA_002366685.1 Rhodobacterales bacterium UBA3077
CCGTTTCCTTGTAAACTAGCCACTTGGTTAGCCCGCAGCCGCGCCGTGTGCAAGCTTGCCGCTTGCGATTTTTCGCAATCCCCGCTAGGGTCGCGCCGCTTCGCATGATGCGATGCCATGATCCCAAACACTTGGAGGCAACTATGTTTACAGGGTCCATTCCCGCACTCGTAACACCATTCACCAATGGCGAGGTAGACAAGAAGGCGCTCAAGGACTTGGTGGAGTGGCATATCGCCGAGGGTAGCTCTGGCGTGGTGCCGGTGGGCACAACCGGTGAAACCCCGACGCTGAGCCATGAAGAGCATCGCGATGTGGTGCGCATTTGTGTGGAAACCGCTGCGGGCCGTATTCCGGTCATTGCCGGCGCGGGTTCCAACAGCACCCGTGAGGCCACCTCCCTGACGCAGTTTGCACAGGAAATCGGTGCGGATGCGGCACTGGTCGTAACGCCTTATTACAACAAGCCAACCCAGCGCGGCATGATTGCTCACTATGAAGCGATCGTTGAGGCAACAGATATTCCGATTATTATCTACAATATCCCGGGCCGCTCGGTGGTGGATATGTCTCCCGCAACCATGGGGGCCTTGGCCAAGCATAAAAATATTGTCGGCGTGAAAGACGCAACCGGTGATATCACCCGGGTTTCGTACCAACGCGCCAGCTGTGGCGAGGGTTTCTGCCAGCTTTCGGGCGAGGATGCTTCGGCGCTTGGCTTTAACGCCCATGGCGGGGTTGGCTGCATTTCGGTTACAGCCAATGTGGCGCCGAAACTCTGCGCCGAATTTCAGGCAGCAACGCTCGCGGGTGATTACGCGCTGGCGCTGGAGTATCAGGACAAGCTTCTGCCGTTGCACAGCGCGATCTTTGTGGAACCCGGCGTGGCGGGGGCGAAATATGCGCTCTCGCTGCTTGGCAAATGCAACGAAGATGTCCGCCGCCCGCTCACCACCTTGCTGGACGATACCAAAGCGCAAATCAAAGCGGCCATGGATTTTGTCGGACTGCTCTAAATGACTAAAGGCGCCGACATATATCTGATATGCGGCGCCACTGGCGCTGGGAAGTCCACTCATGCCGAAGCGCTGGCCAAGCAGGTGGCTGGCGTCCGGTTTTCCATTGATGAGTGGATGCAGCGCCTGCACAATGCCGACCAGCCCGAAACCATGAGGTTTGAGTGGTTTTACGAGCGCGTGCAGCGCAATTGCGCGCAAATGCGCGAGGTTGCCGAACGGCTGGTCGAGCTTGGCACCCCTGCCATCTTTGACTGCGGCCTGACCAATAAAGAAGAGCGCGATATCTTTGCCAATTGGGCTGCAACGAGAGACTATTCGGTTGCCTTGCACTTTGTCGATGTGCCAACGGAAACTCGCTGGCAGCGTGTCTTGAAGCGCAATGCCGAGCAGGCAGAGACGTTTCAATTCGAGGTCACACGGGACATGTTTGATTTCATCGAAGGGATGTGGGAAGCGCCGGAAACTGCGGAAATGTCGGCGCTGAACGGGGTGAGAATTTCGGGATAAATTCGACAGATACGAATTTTCTGCCATAATAGCCTTATTATTTTATAACAAGGGAGCTTATTATGGCCGGACCCGACGCTGAAAAAGCGCTGAAAATTATTCAAGATCATGTCACCCGAATTAGAAAACTGTTTGAAACCCTGAGGCGGTTTGCGACCCAGATTGTCTCGACCCTGAAGCCGGTGCTGGATGCACTCAAAAAGCTGATGTCAAAGATCGGGGCTGTGGCCAGCTATTTACCTTCAGCCGTGGCGAATACGATCAAGAAAAACCTGGCGCTTTTCAAGAAAATTGTCAATGAGATGCCGCGGCAGATCAAGCAAATGCAGAAGCTTATTGTGCAGCTTGTCAAAGTTCTTTCCAAGGGCGTGGCGAATATCGTCAAGCGCGATATCGACTTTATCAAAAACCTGCTGCAGGCTCTGAAGGCCGGGTTCACCCAGTTTTTTGCCAATATTCTAAACGCCCTGCTTGCCGCCTTGAAACCAATGGCCAGCGCGCTCAAAGCTATTGAAAAAGTAGAAGCCATGATCGAGGCGGTCATTGGGGATATTACCGACATGACCAAAAAGATCGCGGCGGCCTTGCCGCTAGATCCGGTTATCAAAAAGGCAGATAGAGCGGTTAATGAAGTCATTAAATTTATCGGCGAGACCGAAAAGAACCTGAAGAGTTCTGGCAAGTCAATCACGGAAACCATGGGGTAATCTAGCGCGCTAGCGCTGGACTTTGGCGCACCGAGTGGCTACATCCGGCCCTATGGCCACCAAGAAATCAAATCCGAATAACAAGAGCGTCGCGGAGAATCGCAAGGCGCGGTATAACTATGCGATTGAGGATACCATCGAGTGCGGGTTGATGCTGGAAGGCTCGGAGGTGAAAGCGTTACGCGCTGGTGGTGTGAACATCGCCGAGAGCTATGCCAATATCGAAGATGGCGAGCTGTGGCTGATTAACTCACATGTGCCAAAATACGAACAGGCGAAGACCTTTCAGCATGAAGAGCGGCGCAGGCGCAAGTTGCTGGTGAGTAAGAAAGAGCTAGGAAACCTGCATAAGCGTGTGGGGCGTGAAGGTATGACCCTTGTGCCGTTGAAGATTTACTTCAATGACAAAGGTCGTGCGAAGCTTTTACTCGGGATTGCCAAGGGTAAAAAGATACAAGACAAACGCGCGACCGAGAAAAAGCGTGACTGGCAGAAGCAACAGGGGCGGCTTTTGCGCGAACGCGGGTAGCGGCCTGCGCGCAACCGGTGGCATTTTTGAAGCAAGCTTAAAAAATGGGGTCGCGACGCTGTGGCCTCGGCTTCGCCTCGGCGGGGGCGCTGCCCCTCTTGGCGATGCCAATTCACCCCGGAGTATTTTGGCAAAGAAGAAACCGGTTAGAAGTATTTTGTGACTTGAATAGCAGCGCTGGTTGGCGCGCGCAGGTATTCCCCAGAGCCGGAAGAGGTTTCTCGGCCGCCAAATTCGGTGCCGTTTTCACCAAAGCCTTTGCTTGCGCTCAAGCTGAAATCAAGGCTGTCACTGGCCGAGATTGCCAAGTGAAGGCTGCCAAAGCTGCTGCCATCATTCAGGCTGGTGATTATGCTTGGGCTAAGGGTGACGCCGGGGGTTATGCCGAGCATGCCGCCGAGGGCGAGAAAATCCTGCCCGACATTGAACAGCTGACCAGTGGACAAGCGAGTGGCGAGCGCTTCGGGGATTTCATCCAGCGGGGTGGCTGTATCTACCCCGAAGCCGTTATGGAA
>DFBP01000241.1:3380-9766 GCA_002366685.1 Rhodobacterales bacterium UBA3077
CCCCATGGTCTTGCGCCAGCATGGCAGAGCCGTCCAGCTCACCGAGCAGCAAAGTGGCGCGCAGGGCAAGCGTTGACTGGTCCCATTCCATCGGGCCGCCTTCAACCGCGCGGCGCGGGACAAATACCGCTTCCATATCGTTGCCGTTATCAAACAGGTATTGGCCGTAGAGCATTTCTATGCCCGGCTTGTAGGCGGTATCGATGGCGTTGGGCGCAAAGGGTGCAATGATATCGGAGGGGTGGAACAGCATACCCGACCCCCAGGTCACCGCTTGCCGGCCAGCTTTGAACACAACGCTGCCGCTGGCATAGGTCACCGAGAGGCGGTCAAGAGTGTGGGTCAGGCTGTGGGTGGCATCGCTTGAAATATCAGAGGTGAGATTGAAGAAGCTGGGCGGAGGCACCGGCGGCCCCGCCATCGCATTGGCAAAAGCTACGTTGTCACCTTCCTGATAGCTGAGCAGTGACTGGACCTCGAAGCTCCACGGGCCGCTGTTGCTTTGCCAGATCAGCCGAAGCTTGGAATCAAGCGATTGGCGCTCGGCAAAGCCGAGGCTGGCGTCAATGCTATCGTCCTCGGCCCAGTCGAAAGTGCCACCCAGATCAAGCCGGACCCGCACGGGGTCGGCCATGGCGGAGGTTGCCAGCATGAGCGCGAGGCTAGCCGCGGGTATCGCTATCAATTTTTCCATCTGTCATCTCTATATGTCGTTTGGAGTGTTGCATGACGCGCGGGTCATGCGTGCCGATCATGAAGGTTATACCAGATTCCTGATTGAGGCGAAACATCAGGTCCACAAGCTCGGCGGTGGTGGCGCTATCCAGGTTGGCGGTGGGCTCGTCTGCGAGCACGATGCGCGGGCGGGCGACAAGGGCGCGGGCAATGGCGACACGCTGTTGCTGGCCTCCGGAAAGCGATGAGGGGCGGCGGTTTTCCATGCCTTGCAGGCCGACTTCGGCCAAAGCGGCATCAGTCCGGGTGCGGCGCTCGGCGGGGCTAACCCGCAGCAAGCGCAGCACAAACTCAACGTTCTCGCGGGCACTCAGCACCGGCACCAGATTGTAAGCCTGAAAGATAAATCCGATTTTGTGAAGTCGCAGATCGGAAAGCCCGCTCTTTTTCATACCGCGCAAAGGCAGACCGTCTATCTCCACTTCTCCCTCGGTCGGGTGGTCCAACGCGCCGATCATATTGAGCAAAGTCGTTTTGCCCGAGCCCGAGGGGCCGGCGAGGGTGGCGAAATCGCCTTCCATGATGTCGAGGTCAATGCCGGCAAGCGCATGTACGGCCAGTTCACCTTTGCCAAAAACTTTGGTGATTCCCCTGCAACTCACGATGGGTTTCATTTTGGTTCCTTTATTATGTTGCATGGCGCATCGCCTCTACCGGGCTGATTTTCTGGGCGCGCCAAGCTGGCCAGAGCGCCACCACAACCCCGATGGCCCAGACAGCCAGCGGGAAGATAATATAATCAGTAGGCTGGATTTCCACGTAAACGATATCAGACGCCTGAAAGGCCTCCAGCGCTTGGCTAAAGGCACTGAGGTCGATCCCGTCAGACAGGCTCCAGACGGTAAGCGCGGCGGTAAACATGCCGATCAGGACACCAAGTCCGATCAACAGGATCGACTCCAGTGTGATCAGCGCGAGCACATGGCCGGGTTTCAGGCCCATGGCGCGCAACAAGCCAAATTCGTGAATGCGCTCGAACACGGCCATCAACTGGGTGTTTATAATCCCGATCGAGACCATTACCATCATCACCCCGAGCCAGATGTAGACGGCAAAGGCCATGCTGGTATCCATCATACCCAAGAGCGGCGAGAGCTTGCGCCATTCACGCACATCAAGATCGGGGGCAGCGTTGCTTAGGTTTTCAAGCACCCCTGTCAGGGCTTCCGCTTCGGGCACTGTAAAGGCGATTTGGGAGATTTTCCCCTCCAGCTTCACCATTCTCTGCATCGCATTGCGACCGGTAAACACGTAGGTATCTTCAAATCCAACATCGGAATCGAAAATGCCAACCACGTCGAAGCTACGTTCGGCAAGCGAGCCATCCGCGCCCGTCACCATCAGAATAACCCGTCGCCCAAGCGCGGTTTTTAGCCTGTCTACGAGGTTGAGACCGATGATCACCGAGTCATCATCCATGTCATTGAGATACCTGCCTTCAACCACTTTGCCGGGGACAGAAGAGATTCTGAATTCTGCTTCGGGGTCCACACCGAGCATCGTAACGGGCAGGGTCTTGTATTCTGATTGCAAAACGGCGGGCAATTCCAGCCGTTCCACCCAGTTGGAAATGGCGGGGTTGTTCAGCGCGGCAACCAGTTCCTCGTCAGGTTCGGGCATCAGGTGGTCGATATTGGGGTCATCCAGATACCCCTCGGCATGAATTTGCCCTTGCCCGATCAACAGTTGAAGGGTGCTATCGCGCACGTTGCCCGTCCACCCTGTCATAAAGCTGGACAAGGCCAGAATGGACCAGAGCCCGATGGAAACCACAATCAGGGTAATTATGGTGCGGCGCGGATTGCGCCAAAGGTTACGCCATGCCAGCGGTGCCAGAAGCTTTAAACTCTCCATTATGCGGCTCCCATTGCGCTGACAGGTTCGAGCCCCAGAATCCGGCGATACGGGATGAACCCGAGAACCACGATCGACAAAACAATCACGGCCGGCGCCACTGTGGCACTGAGAAAACTCAAATCAGGGTAAATCCTCCCTGTCATACCCCATTGCGCCATGACCTCGTCTGCGCCCGGGATTTCGATCCCGACACCCTCAAGCCAGATCACCAGCGCGGCACCAAGTGCGATGCCAATGGCTGTGCCCAGCAGCGATAGAAAGATCAGCTCGAGCCATACCATGGCCCCGATCTGGCGCGGCCGCATGCCAATGGCCATCAGGCCGCCAAATTCGCGCGTGCGCTCCAGCACCGACATATAAAGTGTGTTGAGCAGGATAAATACGACCACCACAACCATGATGATATAGAACATTATGTTTGAGGAAATATCGAGAATGATCATCTGTTCGAGCTCCGGTTGCAGCTCTTTCCAGTCCAGGTAAACCACGCCGTTTTCCGTAGCATGTGCCCTCAAGTCCGTCGCGGCACGTTCAACACCTTTGAAATCCGCGCCGCGAATAGCCACCACGTTTACCGCGTTGCCAAGGTTGTAGGTTTCCTGAAAACGGGTGAGGGGCATCTGGGTGATTTGACGGTCAATCGCGCTAATGCCGGTGCTGAATATGCCCACAAGTTCGAGCACATCGGCGGCAACCGCGCCATCATTGCCGGTGCCGAGCATGATAACGGTATCCCCGAGCACCAACCCTAGATTTCTGGCCAAGCCTTCCCCCATTACAATGGTGGCATCATCCTCCGGTGCCAGATACCGCCCCTCGATGATTGTCGTGGAAAGATTGCTCACCAAAGGCTCCCGCGCCGGGTCCACCCCTATCACAGCCGCCCCGAAACTGGTTTCATCCTTGGCCATAATCGCAAACGAACTGGCGCGGGGGGTTGCGGCATCAACACCTTTTATTTCGACCGCTTCTAGAATGGCCTCCCATTCCGGCAGCAAGCGGGAAATGTCCGGGTCATCGTCATAGCCTACGGGCTGGAACTGGCCAAAGCCGTCAAACAGCCCGAGCGCGCCGATTTTCATTGTGTCATACGAGCCCAGTTGAAAGGATAGCATAAAAACCAGCAACATCGAGGTAAATGCGAGCCCGATCAGGCTCAGAATGGAGCGCACCGGTTGCCGCCAGATATTCCGCCACGCGAGAGAGGCCAGCATGATCTACCTCGGGTTTTGCAGGTTGGAACGGGTGAACAGGTAGGTGGGGAAGCTTACATCAAATTCGGCCGATTTGGTGACAATTTTGGTCCATTGACCCGGCGTTGCCACACTGCTCATGGTGAGCTGCACAGGATAGGGGCGCCCGCCGAGCGTGGTGACCCTGTCAGCGACCATACTGCGCACAAGTTGGCCGTTCTGGTCATAAAAATCTTGCCCCATCAAAACGTAGTCATCCCGCACGGATACAACGAGCGAACCCCAAACAACCGGCACGCCGCGCTTGGGGATCGACTGGATCACATAAACCTTGTGCCCGCCGGAGCTTCGGGTTTGGAGCAGGGTGTGGGTGTAGTCACTCACAACCGATTCAGATTTGGCAAGGTCATCATAGGAAAAATCGGACCCCATCCAGCTTTGCGACATCGCGGAAGCCGGTAACTGGATCACCTGATTGAGCCGCGGGTTGAAAACATAGGTCCGGTTGCCGTCTTGCAGGGTGGCGTTGCCAGCATCCCGCGCTGGCGCAGTAAAGCGAACCAGCGCTTTGTCATCCCCCAGTGTCCAGCTTTCCATTTCGAGGTTGCGGATGCCGGTGGCGGTCCGGATCGTCATCTCCATCACGGCGTGGGAGGAGGTTGCCCGCCAGTTATCAAAGGCAGCATCCAGAATTGCGACCGGATCTTGAGCAAGCGCAACCGATGGAAACAACAGCGCCGCAGCACCGAGCTTCAGCGTGTTTCTGCGGCTTATAATTTTCATGGCGAGCTCCTGACTTGCATCATGGGGAGAGGGTCGCTACAGTGGTATGGACCACTCGGTCCAATCATATTTATGCCTCAAACAGAACCCTGTCAACCCATGGACGCACACCGCTCAACCACCATGAAGCCAGAGCGCCGCGCCGCGCTCTTCAAAGAAGCCACACGTGAATTTACCGCGCTTGGCTTTGAGCAGGCTTCCCTCAACCGGATCATTGCTGAAGTGGGAATGAGTAAAAGTTCATTTTACCATTACTTTGCTAACAAGACCGAGCTTTTCCAGCAAATCATGCTGCAAACTATGGCCCCTTTTGCCGAAATTAGTGACGATTTCGAGCCCGAGCGCCTCACCCGTGACACCTTTTGGCCTGCCATCCTGGGGGCTTCGAGCGCGCTAACCAGCGTCGTGCAAAACCTGCCGGACATATATGATGTGGGGCGCATGTTTCATCGCAACCTGTACGACCCGAACGGCATCTGCCAAGGCCTGATGGAGGCGCCATTGGCGCTGATTATGCGTCTGCTGGAGCACGGCAAAGTGATTGGCGTTATCCGCGTTGATCTGCCAACTTCGCTGCTCCTCGACAGTGTTTTGGCGCTGGCAATGACCGTTGACCGCTGGGCGCTGGAGAATTATGAAAACTTGTCGGTTGCGGAACTTGAAACCTTTCAAGGCAAAATTGTCGATATGTTTATGCGCATACTGGCACCTGAAGAGAGTTAAATGGGGTTTTACGAGAAAAAGATTCTGCCGTTTCTGATCGACCGTGCCTGCGGTATTAGCCCGATTAAAGAGCAACGCCAGAAGGTCGTGCCCCAGGCCCGTGGTGAGGTGCTGGAAATCGGTATCGGCTCGGGGATGAACCTGCCGTTTTATGACAGCTCAACGGTGAGCAAAGTCTGGGGCTTGGAACCCGCTAAAGAGATGCGCCAACGCGCGGCCAAAACCGCCGAAAATGTTGAAGTACCGGTTTCGAAATCGACGCACTGGATGTGGGTTACATCTCCAGCCCGCGATTTGCGGGGTATAATTATTGGGGGACGGCGAGGATTGGGGGATAAAGGTGAATTAGGCCGAAGTTTCCCTGCTTGCAGTTGTCAGCGATTACAGAATCAACATGTGCCCGATTAGTCCGACAAGAAAACCGAAAACAGCCCCTAAGGGAGGTGCCCAGTGGGATTCCAGAACGGCTTGAGGGGCGATGTCCTCAAAGGTTAGATAGATTATTCCTGCTGCGGAAGCTAGCATTATTGCGCCCAAAATAGACGGGCTGCCAGACAAAAACTCGTGGCCCAGATAAGCGCAGAGCGGTCCAATCAGGATCATGATCCAGAAACTCGAAAGAACCTTTATTTTGCTATAATTGCCGCTCGTTGTCAGCTCCCGGTATGCGTTGAAACCCTCGGGAAAATTTTGCAGCGCAATCAGGAAGGCCAATAGCATCCCAATTGGCTCCCCGATCGCTAGAGCAGCCCCCATGGCAAGAGCTTCGGGGATGAAATCAAGCAGCATTGCCATGAGTTGAGAAGCGGAACCTGCATGCCGGGAGATAAGCCGGTCGATAAAAAAGAAGAAAATGCCCCCTAGCGAAAAAGAGACGATCACCCAAAGGGGCGATAGTTCTTTGATACCCTCCGGTATTAAAACAAGTGAAACTGCGGAAAGGAGAACGCCGCCCCCAAAAGCGATTACGCCATGGCGGAACTCGTTTTCCAGCCATTTCGGCCGAATGTTCTCAACACTGGCTGCATGTGCGCCCAATGGAATTGTAACGCCGGCGGCGAGGGCTAGTAGGAGGGAAATAACGAGGCTATTCAT
>DFBP01000241.1:9802-17791 GCA_002366685.1 Rhodobacterales bacterium UBA3077
GCCAGCCGATAATGCAATTCGAGCCAAGAGTTCTCAGAAGCTATGGATGCCAACTCAAAACAGCGGGTTTCGAGACCGATGCACTGGGTGTGGGTTATATCACCATCCCGCGATTTGCGGGGTATAATTATTGGGGGACGGCGAGGATTGGGGGATAAGAGTGAATTCCTAAATAGTTTTTTTAGTTTTCGACGGATTTGATTTCTTTTTGCGGGAATTCCACTGGCTTATGTATTTTGCCCTTGAGGCAGCTAAGCGGACAAAGTTCATCAAGAGTATGCTATTTTTCAGGATTTGGGCTTTCTCCTTTTGCTTCAAGAATCTTTCTAAATTTTGCCTCAACATTGCGCCCAACCAAAACATTTTCCAATAACCACATTACCTGCTTTTCAGCTAATTCGGTTATTGGTGGTTTATTTAAGCTCTCACACAAAAGGTGAAGATAAGAATTTCCAAATCCGCCGATCACTGGCGCTACACTCGGAGGGGCTTTTTTTTCGAGATCAATGGCGGTTCTCTGAAAAGCAAAATTCCAAGAATATAAAATATCTTTTAGTTCAGCTCCAACTGTTTCAAAGTTGCCATCCGGAACTTTTATCGCGCGTATTTGATAACTTGGCATTTGATCAATTACATTGCGATACGGCTGCCCTTCAAAGGCGGACAAGCACTTGTCTTCCCAATCTTCTCCCACAATCCAATTCAAACCAATAGTTCGACGCCTCACTTCGGAGAAAAGCTGGTCCAATTTAAAGATGTCATCTTTTGAGTTGCTATATGATACAAGGCCATATCTACTATCAGGGTGTCCCATTCGGTTGACCCTTGAAATGAAATCTTTAAGAGGTTTTTCGTTCCAGAACCGATCATCAAGGCCTTCTGGCTTCGAAAGATTGTTAACTGCAAGATCGCCAAAAATTTCAATATGCTTACTCCACAATTTTTCTATGTTGTGACCATATTTATTTTTGACAGGGATACCATTTAGGACCAACCCGGCTTTCAGTAGCTTTTCGATAGCTTGAAGTGATTGCCACCAAAACTCTTCGTTCATTCCGTATATTTTTGCAAACCGGGCAAGGAAATAGTTTTGATCTGCCGGTGCTATAAAGAAATTATGAGCAAATACTGATTTGAAATGATTTAGGCTTGTATCGAACATCCAACCAACTTTTCTATCAAATTATAACATCAAGCAAACTAAACACAACACCACCATGATTTCGCCGAACCTTTGGTCACTAAGGGCTCAAGCCTGACCTTGGACGCGAATAGGACCTAGATTTTCCGCGTGCGATGGCGGCCAAATGTAATCCAAGTGGCCCGCCACACTTAGCCCCGCAGAATTTCGATTGAATCCCATTCCCGCCTATGTCACCCCTAACCCATGCAACGTGCGCGCTCCATAATGATCCAAGGCACCGGCTCGAATGTCGGCAAGTCGCTGTTGGTGGCCGGTATATGCCGGGCGCTGGTGCGGCGCGGGTTAACGGTTCGGCCTTTTAAGCCGCAGAACATGTCAAATAACGCGGCGGTGGCCGAAGGTGGTGAAATTGGCCGTGCGCAGGCGCTTCAGGCCATGGCTTGCGGGGTGGAGCCGAGCGTTCATATGAACCCGATCCTGCTCAAACCTGAGTCGGAAACCGGCGCGCAGGTGGTGGTGCATGGGCAGCGGCATACCACAGCAAAAGCGGGGGAATATGGCGCGCTTAAGCCTTCACTGATGCCAAAAGTTCTGGAGAGCTTCAATCAGATGCGAGGAGAGGCGGATATCGTGATTGTCGAAGGTGCGGGCTCTCCGGCAGAGGTAAACCTGCGCGCGGGTGATATCGCCAATATGGGCTTTGCCGAGGCTGCGGATATTCCCGTAATTCTGGCTGGCGATATTGATCGCGGCGGTGTTATTGCCCAGATCGTTGGCACAAAGGCTGTGATCTCGACCGCGGATGCGGCGCGGATCAAAGGCTTTATCGTCAACAAATTCCGCGGTGATCCGGCGCTTTTTGACGAGGGTTTCAAGGCAATTGAAAGCCATACCGGTTGGCGCGGGCTCGGCACCCTGCCGTGGTTCGCTGACAGTCACAAGCTACCGGCGGAAGACGCGCTCGATATCCGGTCCGGTGGCAATGGCGGTTTCCTTATCGCGGTGCCCCAGCTTTCCCGCATGGCGAATTTTGATGACCTTGACCCACTGGCCCAAGAGCTAAACGTGCGGGTCACTATGGTGCCCGCCGGCAAGCCACTGCCGGGCGACGCTGATCTTGTGCTGATCCCCGGCACCAAATCCACCGTCAAAGACCTCGCCTTTTTCCGCAATCAAGGCTGGGATGTGGACCTGCACGCCCACTTCCGGCGTGGCGGCAAAGTGCTCGGCATTTGCGGTGGTTACCAGATGCTCGGGAAGGTCATTGCTGACCCCTGTGGCATTGAAGGCCCCGCTGGTGAAACAAAAGGATTGGGGTATCTGGATGTTACCACCACGATGATCCCCGAAAAGCAGGTGAGCCGGACAAAAGCTATTCACAAGGCATCGGGCACCGCGCTGAACGCCTATGAAATCCATATCGGCACCACCGACGGGCCGGATTGCAACCGCCCAGTTTTTGAGGTTAGAGGCCAGCCCGAAGGAGCGACGAGCGCAAACGGACAGGTTCAGGGCTCCTACCTGCACGGGTTGTTTAGCGAAGATGCCTTTCGCGATGCATGGTTAAAGGCGGAAGGCGCCGGTGGCTCGAAGGTTGCCTATGGTGCGGGAGTCGAGAAAACACTGGATGCTTTGGCGGCGCATATTGAGGCTCATCTGGATATCGACGCTTTGCTGGAGATTGCGCAATGATCAGGCCGGAAGACATCCGCCAAGCGCTGACCCACCCTGCGCCAAGCGCCTCATCCGATTTTGACTACGCGCCTGATTTGCGCCCGCCGCCAAGGGGGCTTCGCTCCGCCGCTATATTGATGGCTTTGACCGAGGGACCAAGCGGTTTGGAAGTGATCCTGACGCGCCGCGCGTCCCACTTGCGTAACCATCCCGGGCAGGTGGCCTTTCCCGGTGGAAAAGTCGAGGAAACCGACCCCAGCCTGTGGGCGGCTGCCACACGGGAAGCCCAAGAAGAGATCGGGCTGGTCGGGGTGGAACCGCTCGGGGCTTTGCAGGGGCATGAATCTGTCACCGGTTTCGAGATCAGCCCGCAGGTCGGGCTTGTAACGGGGCCGTTTTCGCCCGTGCCAGACCCGAACGAGGTTGAGGAGGTTTTCCATGTTCCGCTCGATTTCCTGATGAACCCCGCCAATATGCAGCTCCACAAGCGCCCGTGGCGCGGGGTGGAGCGCGGCTATCTCGCCATTCCCTATGGTCCGCATTATATTTGGGGGGCGAGCGCGCGGATGATCAAAAACATGTCTGAAAGGCTGGAGGCGAAATGAATATCGCAGGTGCCAAATGGCTGAAGAACCCACATGCGCAGGCGGTATTTGCGTTGCTGGAGGCAGCAGGGTATCAGGCACTTGCGGTCGGTGGCGCGGTGCGCAACACGCTGTTTGGCCTGCCGGTCTCTGATATCGATATTTCGACCGATGCTCTGCCCGAGGCCGTTATGGAGCTCGCAAAAAAAGCGGGCCTTAAAGCGGTTCCAACCGGGATTGAGCACGGCACCGTAACCGTGATTTCGGACCATGAACCGTTCGAGATCACCACCTTTCGAAAGGATGTGCATACCGATGGGCGGCGGGCGGTTGTTGCCTTTTCTACCGACATTCTGGACGATGCAAAGCGGCGGGATTTCACCATGAACGCGCTTTATGCCGATGCCCGTGGCACCATTATCGACCCGCTCGGCGGCTTGCCCGACCTTAAGGCGCGGCGGCTCCGGTTTATTGAAAATGCGTTTGCCCGTATCGAGGAAGACTACCTGCGCAGCCTGCGCTACTTCCGGTTTTATGCTCTCTATTGTGACCCGATGCAGGGGCCTGACATGGAAGCGATGGCGGCCATTTCCAGCCATCTCGACGGGCTTGAAGACCTCTCCCGGGAACGGATCGGCGCAGAAATGCGCAAGCTGCTCGGCGCAAAAGATCCGGCCCCGGCGCTGGCCATGATGTCGCAAACCGGCGTGCTCGCGCGGGTGCTGCCGGGAGCAGATCCGCAATTTATGGCACCCCTGATCGAGATAGAAGCCGACCAGCCGGTGCGCTGGCTGCGGCGTCTGGCGGCTTTGGGAGGGGAGGGCGTGGCAGAGCGCTGGCGGCTTTCCCGCGCGGAAGCCCGCACGCTTGCCGACATTAAATCCGCCATGCAATTGCCGAGCCTAATTGAGGCCGGTTACCGGTTGGGGGCCGCCAGCGCAATTGATGCGTTGCTGGTCCAGTGCGCCAGCATCGGCACCTACGCAGAGCCAACGGTAATTGAGCAAATCGAGGTGGCATCCGTAGCGGAATTCCCGCTCAAAGCCAAAGATTTGATGCCTCGCTTTTCCGCTGGCCCTGCCCTCGGGGCTGAATTGAAAAGGCTGGAGTCGCTCTGGATCACCTCACAGTTCAACCTTGATAAAGCAGCGCTTGACAAGCTGGTGACATCCTGAAAAGGTCATCAAGATTGACCTAAAGGACTCCCATGTCAGCCGATGCTCTTTTTGCCCTCTTTAGCATTCTAATGGCTTCGGCCTGGACGCCGGGGCCCAACAATATGATGCTCGCCGCTTCGGGCGTGAATTACGGTTTGCGGGCCACGGCTCCGCATATCTTTGGCGTGTTTGTCGGCTTTGGCTTTATGATCTTCACGATCTCGCTGGGGCTGGGCGAGGTTTTTGACCTCTATCCGGTTTTGCATACACTCCTGCGCTATGGCGGGGCTGCGATGCTGGTATGGGTGGCCTGGAAAATTGCCAGCGCCAAAAGGCCCGGTGAGGCTGGGCCCGAGACCAAACCATTTACCTTTTTTCAAGCAGCCGCCTTTCAGTGGATCAACCCGAAAGCGTGGATCATGTGTATCAGCATATCCGCGCAGTTTCTTGATCCGGTAAGCCCGATAGCAACCGCGGGTACAATGGCTGGAATGGCCATGTTGAGCGGCGCGACCTCCGCTGCCGGCTGGGCATGGTTTGGCATGTTTTTGCAGCGCTGGCTGCACACATCCGCCCGCCTGCACGCCTTCAACTGGACCATGGCTGGCATCATCCTTTTTGGCGTAGCGGTGGTGCTTTATTCAGGTTTCGGGAGCGGCTGACGCTATCCGAACCCGAACGGTCCTGCGGCCTCATCGAGCGTTATTTGATGACTGACCAATTCCCCATCGGCGTTGTGTAAATGTAAAAGGTAGGCCGGGGGCGTAACAAAAAAAGCAGACCCTTTGTTTTCATTCGGGTCAAAGCGCAGGCGCATCCCGAGGCTGGGTGCTGTGCAAACCTGCCGCCCCTGCCACAGCGCCTGTACCGGCAGGTGAATATGCCCGCAAAGAATCCGTTCGATCTGGCTATGCCTGCTGACAACCCTGGCCAACAATTCGGCCCCCTTAAGCGGAGGATTATCGGTTTCCTCCACGCCGCATTTCACTGGCGGATGGTGCATGAATATAAGCGTAGGCGTTTCACCGAATTCTGCCAGCTGCGCCTCAAGCCACGCCGCGCGGGAGTCACAAATCATCCCGTTGCGGTGTTCTGGGTCACTACTATCCAGCCCGATAATCCGGTACCCACCCGCATTGAGCGCATAGCTCAAATGCCCAATCTCGCGCGCCGGCACGGCCTGCCCTCCGAACGCCTCCCACAATACGCCCCGGTCATCATGATTGCCGGGGGTGACGTAATAGGGCATTTGAAGCTGGTTCAAAATATAGGCAGCGCGCCGGGTTTCTGCCAATTGGGCTGTATTGGCAATATCGCCACTCACCAAAACCAGATCCGGCTTTACCGAATTGAGATCAGTTACCACACGCGCAAGGTTTTGCGCCATCGGCGCCACGCCGAGGGTAGCCCCGTCCGCAACAATGTGGAGATCACTTATATGGGCGATCCGCATTATGTTACCTTCCCCATTTTGATTGGCGCAAAGACCCTTTACCAGGTTCCCGCGCTTTCCATGCTCAGCCATGGTTCCTGCGGCGGTAAATCCTCTCCATTTTGGAGCAACTCGATTGAAATGTTGTCGGGTGAGCGGACAAAGGCCATGTGCCCATCCCGTGGAGGACGGTTGATAGTGACGCCCGCATCCATCAGCTTTTGGCAAGTGGCGTAAATGTCATCAACCCCGTAAGCAAGGTGGCCAAAATGGCGGCTGTCGGAGGGCAGTTCGTCGTCACCATCCCAATTATAAGTCAGCTCGATGGGGGCATCATGCTGCCCCGGCGGGCATAGGAATATAAGCGTAAACCGGCCTTTTTCGCTCTCGTAGCGGCGGGTTTCTTCCAGCCCGAGCAGGTCTCGGTAAAAGTGCATAGAGGCGTCCAGGTCTTTAACCCGCACCATTGTATGAAGATATTTTAAGGCCATGGATTTCCCCTCCGATATGTTTTACCAAGACAGACTATGGCCGAGAACGGCGAAGACGCAAAGAGGAATCCACATTGGACGGACGATTAGCGATTCTGTTTGGCTTTATGAGCTTGATGGGTGACGGCATTGAGGGTGAAGGCTGGAACATCCAGCGCGCTGACGTAGCCGGGCAGATGACAATCTCAAGCGGGATTGTTCAGTATCAGGGGCAAAACCACGGGCAGGAGCTGCGCTTTACCCGCACGCTGCCAAAGTGGAAACGGTTTAATCCGGTAGTAGATTTTTCGATAACCGATAAAGGTGGCGCTTGGCTCGGATTCGGCCTTTATCAGCAGTTCGATTTTGAGCTAGCGGGCCTGCCGATCTATGCAGGCTTCAGCTTTGCGCCCGGGGTTTACGCAATGGGCGGAGATGTCGATCTTGGTTATCCTGTCGAATTTCGTTCCGGCGTCGAGGTCGGGGTCCGGTTTGCGGAAGACTGGCGTGTGTCACTCTCTTACGATCATCGCTCAAATGCGGATATCGCAGCGTGGAATCCGGGGATGGAGACCCTTCAGCTAAGGGTCAGCCGCCAATTTTGGTAAAACCCCTAGGGTAGCAAATAAACCAATATGCCACCGGAAAACCCGCCGATAATAACCGAGCGCCAGTGAATACGGTGCTCGCGCTTCACGCTTGGCTCCGCTTGCGAGGCGCGCAGCAGCGCGGTTTCGGCTAATCGCGGCAGATGCGGGCCGAAACGAGAAAGAACCATGGCGGTATCCTTCAGGTCTTTCATCATAGCTTTGGGGCCAAGGGAATCACGGATATAGGTCTCCACAACGCTGTGGGAACCTTCCCACATATTCATCTCAGGGCTTATTGTGCGCGCCACGCCTTCCACCACAACCATGGTACGTTGAAGCAATATCAGCTCGGTGCGGGTTTCCATGCCGAAGCGCTCTGTCACGTCAAATAGCTGTGCCAAAAGGCGGGCCATGGAGATATGGCTGGCATTTTGCCCGAAAATCGGCTCGCCAATCGCGCGGATCGCTTGGGCAAACTCTGCGACATCTTGATCCAACGGTACATAACCGGCCTCAAAATGCACCTCGGCCACGCGCTGGTAGTCCCTTTTGAGGAACCCATACAGGATTTGCGCATAAGCGCGGCGGGTATAGCTGTCTATCCGGCCCATGATGCCGAAATCAAACGCAACAAGGTCCCCGTTATCGGTGTATTTCAGGTTACCCTGATGCATATCGCCATGGAAAAATCCGTCCCGGAGCGCATGGCGCAAAAAGGTTTCGATGATGCGGGCGGAAAACTCGACCGGGTCCAGACCGGTAGCCAACAGCGCCTCCACGTTGGCAAGCGGGATGCCTTCAACCCACTCGCTCGTCATCACCCGCCGCGCCGAAAGCGGCCAGATCAGGGCGGGTACATGAAACCCTTCATCTTTGGTTATGTTGGCGGCAAACTCATCTCCGGCACTGGCTTCGGTCCGAAGGTCGAGCTCGGCCCG
>DFBP01000280.1:0-161 GCA_002366685.1 Rhodobacterales bacterium UBA3077
GGGTTCGGCCTCGGGCTCATCTCCACGTCTTTCGTCAAAACCCTAGGGAAGACTCTTTGTCTGGCCTTAGCCGCTCTGGCGATGGATCTGGTCTGGGGTTACGTTGGCATTCTTAGCCTCGGACATATCGCCTTTTTCGGCCTTGGCGGCTATATGATTGG
>DFBP01000280.1:230-11074 GCA_002366685.1 Rhodobacterales bacterium UBA3077
TCCTTGGCTGAAGCGCCGCTTCCACCAACCGAGCCGGAAATCATTGATGCCATTGGCAACCAGATTTTTGGCGTGGTTGGGTCGAGCGATTTTCCTGTCATTTGGACATTTGCGGATAGCTTGACCCTCCAGCTTGTGCTTGTTGTGGCTGTCCCCGGATTGCTGGCGCTGGTGTTTGGCTGGCTTGCGTTCCGCTCACGGGTTACGGGGGTTTATCTTTCGATACTCACGCAGGCGATGACGCTGGCCTTGGCTCTGTTTCTTTTCCAGAATGATAGCGGGTTGCGGGGAAATAACGGCCTTTCGGGGCTGCAAAACCTGCCCGGACTGGATGACGTGCCGCAATCTGTCGTTTCTGTCTGGTTTCTTTGGGCTTCAGCCCTCGCCCTTGGTCTAGGTTATCTTTTTGCGGCCTGGATTGTATCCGGCAAGTTCGGGTCGGTTATTCGCGGCATCCGCGATAACGAAGCGCGGGTGCGGTTTCTGGGCTATTCGGTGGAAGGTTACAAGCTCTTCCTTTTCACCATTACGGCCATGATCGCCGGAATCGCAGGCGCGCTATATTATCCGCAGGCCGGCATCATTAATCCGGCGGAAGTTGCGCCCATTGCGTCTATTTACCTTGCGGTCTGGGTTGCTATTGGCGGGCGCGGGCGGCTTTACGGTGCGGTAATCGGCGCCGTGTTTGTGAGCCTTGTATCAAGCTGGTTCACCGGCGGGCAGGCCCCCGATCTCAACCTCGGGTTTTTCACGATCAAGTGGGTTGATTGGTGGCTTATTGTGCTCGGCCTCAGCTTTGTTGCGGTCACGCTATTTGCCCCCAAAGGGATAGGCGGGCTGTTTGATCTATGGATCGGCCGCCACCACCCGGACCGCCACGGCACCGACCTCGGCCCGGACATGGGTTCCTTGCGCGAAAAGGAGGCTGGCGAATGAGTTCCTTGCTTGAAGTTTCTGGTGTTTCTGTCACTTTTGACGGATTCAAAGCCATCAATAACCTTAGTTTCCAGATTGGCAGCGCCGAATTGCGGGCGATAATTGGCCCCAACGGTGCCGGTAAAACAACATTTATGGATATTGTGACCGGCAAAACCAAACCGGATGAAGGACGGGTGCTCTGGGGTGAAATGGGCCGGTCGCTCCTTGGCATGTCCGAAGCACGGATCGCCCGTGAAGGGGTTGGCCGCAAGTTCCAGAAACCCACGGTATTCGAGGACCAAACCGTGCGGGAAAACCTGCTCATGGCGCTTCGCAACGCGCGTGGACCGTTTGCGGTCCTTTTTTATCGCCCGACGGCCAAAGATTTGGAAAAGGTCAGCGAGCTGGCTCAAGAGGTCGGGCTGCTCGACGCGTTGCATCGTAAATCCGGCGAGCTGTCCCACGGGCAAAAACAATGGCTGGAGATCGGCATGTTGCTGGCGCAGGAACCCCGATTACTGCTGGTAGACGAACCGGCCGCCGGAATGACACCGGCTGAGCGTGAACACACAACCTCGCTGCTGGTTGAAGCCGCAAAAACCCGCGCGGTTGTTGTGGTCGAACACGATATGGAGTTTGTACGGCGGCTAAACTGCAAAGTTACCGTGCTGCACGAGGGCGCCGTCCTCGCTGAAGGCAGCCTTGATCATGTCACGGCAGACCAACAGGTCATCGACGTTTATCTAGGGCGATAAAAATGCTGAATATCGAAAATTTTACGCTACATTACGGCCATTCGCAAATCCTCTATGACGTATCTCTCGAAGCTCGGGCCGGCGAAGTCACTTGTGTTATGGGCACAAATGGCGTCGGCAAAACCAGCCTGATCCGGGCGATCTCCGGCATGCATACGCGCTCGGGAGGAGATATGGTTTTGGATGGCGAAACGCTGGGAAAGCTACCGCCTCATGCGCTGGCTCAAAAAGGGGTTGCCGTCGTCCCCCAAGGGCGCGAGATTTTCCCGCTGCTCTCGGTCCGCGAAAACCTCGAAACCGGCTTCGCCTGCCTTCCGGCCAAAGACCGTCATATCCCTGCTGAAATCTTTGAGTTATTTCCGATCCTCAATGAATTTATGGATCGTCGCGGGGGAGATCTTTCAGGCGGGCAGCAGCAGCAACTCGCCATTGCGCGCGCCCTTATCACAAAGCCAAAACTGCTTTTGCTGGATGAGCCGACCGAGGGGATCCAACCGAATATTATCCAGCAGATCGGTGAAGTTATCCGGCTGTTGCGAAAAAGAGGGGACATGGCAATTGTTCTGGTCGAGCAATATTTCGATTTTGCTTGGGAGCTTGCCGATCGGATCATCGTCCTGCAACGCGGAGCCGTCATTTTTGCGGGGCGAAAAGAAAGCACCACGCGGGAAGAAATATTGTCCAAAGTTTCGGTCTAAACGGGCTTTCAATCGTTCGCAATTTTCGCAACAGGTTTATTTGAATTGTCTTTACTCGTGGCACCCGTCATGTTGATCTCCGGAAGGTCTAAATTTCGGAGACGCCAGTGAAGCCACATGTTTTAGTTCTGCGATACGCGGTTTTCGCTGTGATCGCCACGGTTGCCAATTTAGCGGCCCAGCGTTTGGTTCTCGCCTCCGTTGAAGGTCGTGCAAAACTCACCCTCGCGGTTCTGGTAGGTACCGCCGTGGGGTTGGTTATTAAATACCTGCTCGACAAGCGCTGGATCTTTTTTGACACCTCAAAGGGAGCGGCGATGCACAGTAAAAAATTCTCGCTCTACACGCTGATGGGGGTCATCACCACCGCCATTTTCTGGGGTGCCGAAACATCATTCTGGATGATCTGGCAAACCGATTTTATGCGCGAAGTCGGAGCGGTATCAGGATTGGCGATTGGCTATTTCATCAAATACAAACTTGACCGAAAGTACGTATTTCAAACAACAAAATCCTGATATTGGGTCAAATTGCGAGCAGCGCCAGCAATATGCCACTCGCCACGATCAAGTGCCCGGTTTTGTCACGGGCGACAAATATTATGGGGTCGTAATCCTCGCGCCCGCGCTGGCTGAGGATAACCATCCGCACCAGCCAAATCGCGATCGGAAGGACTGCCATACGCAAAAACATTAAGTTCCCATAGAGCGCATTGGCGACAGGGCTAAATGTGTATCCGATGAAGGACAGAACGGCCGCCAACACGCCGAGAAAAGCGATGTTCCGTATGCCCGTCAGGTTTTTATGCGTGTAGCCGCGGCCCGGCAAGCGCCCGGCATTTGAAGCCCGGGCCAAGCCGGTAAGGCGCTTTACCCCCGCAAGCGTAAAGAACACCGAGAAAATAAAGGCCAGAAGCCAGATCGAGGTTTCGGTATTCGCCGTGGCACCTCCGGTCAGCACGCGCAGTGTGTAAAGGCTGGCAAGCACAAACAGGTCGATCCAACGCATACTTTTGAGTTGCAAAGAATAAAGAAGCGAAACCGCCATATAGGCAAGTATCAGTCCCGCCACGGCCCAACCGACCATCGCGCCAATCGCAAGCGCCGAGATGCCAAGCCCCAAGCTTGAAAGGGTTGCGACATTGATCGGAAGCCGACCCGATGCAATTGGTCGATTGCGTTTTTCGACATGCTGCCGATCGGCGTTGAGGTCAAGCAGATCGTTCAGAATATAGATCGCAGACGCGCCCATGCTGAAGGCAACCATCGCGAAAAGAATCGGAACAAGATTGCCCAAAGAGAGATCGTGCGCCGCCAGCACCGGAAACAGCAACAGCAGGTTTTTGACCCATTGATGGGGGCGCATTTCAGCCAAAAGGCTACGGAAATTCCAGCGAACTCCGACCTGCCTGGCCTCTTTGCCAAGGTCGGCCCAGAGCTTGCGGTCTGGCGCGACCGCGATAACCCTTTTTGCACTTCGCCACGCTGGCAGATCAGAGCTGTCGTGCCCCACGTAATCGTAACCATTGCTCCCAAACGCCTCGATCAAACGCATCGCGATTTGATTGGGGTCCATATTTTGCTCAAGGCTTGACCCATAGTGTACCCCCGAAAAACCAAGGTGGCGCGCAATCCTATCAACCAGATTCTGGTCGGCGGTTGAAACCAGAACCACCCGTCGGCCAGCGCTTTTGGCTTGCTGCGCCAAGGTAAGAACTTCGTCGCGCACCGGTAGCAGGGTAGCATCGGGAGTTGCTATCGATCCTAGTGCATGTTTCAGCAAAGCAGGCCGCCGCGCCTGTGTTGCAAGCGCCCATATGGCCAGAAAAAAGCTCTTTGCCATCGCTGCCCAAAAGGTTTCCAGCATTAGAGATGTCGGGAGCAGCGCACCATTGATGCGTATTACCAGTGGTAAATCGTTCTGCGCATTCTGTTTGAAAACCATTTTTTACCTGTTCCCCTACCAGCCGAAACCGGCTGGCAGCCCCAGCCTGCGGCTATTACTGGCCTGCGGCATTGATTTGGATCATGTTTCAGCCGCGCTCCCTATGCAATGTTTTCAGTGGTAAATTTTCAGGCCAAGCTACGGTGGGTTGGCCTCAAAAAAAGCCGAGGTGGAACGTTATGAAGTTTTTAGTTACCGGTGGATCAGGGTTTATGGGGATAAACCTCGTGCGCTTCCTGCTTGCCCGCGGGCATCAGGTGCGGACCTATGATATTGCCCGTTTCAATTACCCAGAAGTCAACCAGATTTCCGAACTCCATGGCGATATTCGCAACATCGACCTGCATGATGCCGCTTTTGAAGGGATTGATGTTGTGGTTCATTGTGCAGCCGCGCTGCCTTTGAGCCCGCCCGAGGAAATTTTCTCGACCGAAGTCGAAGGCACCAGGCGGCTTTTGGTGTCGGCCGAGGCCAAAGGGATTAGCCGGTTTATTCATATATCCTCCACAGCCGTTTACGGAATTCCCGACCATCACCCGCTGTTTGAGGGGGACCCGATGATCGGGGTTGGCCCCTACGGCGAGGCGAAAATTCTGGCAGAAAACGTCTGCACCGAATTTCGCAACAAGGGTATGTGCTTGCCGGTGTTAAGGCCAAAATCCTTTGTCGGCCCCGAGCGCCTCGGCGCTTTTGAGCTGCTTTATGATTTTGCCTATACCGGCCATAATTTCCCGGTATTGGGCTCTGGAGACAACCGCTACCAATTGCTGGATGTCGAAGACCTTTGCCAAGCGGTTTATTTGGCCGCAACCGGTGAAAGCGGGGCTGTTAACGATGTGTTCAATGTCGGCGCGTCGCGTTTTGGCACCCTGCGCCAGAGCTTTGCAGCCGTGCTCGACAAAGCCGGACATCACAAACGGATTATCGGGCTACCAGCCGCGCCTGCGGTCTGGACACTCAGAGCGCTGGAAGCGATGCACCTCTCGCCGCTCTATAAGTGGATTTATGAAACGGCCGGCAAGGAGAGCTTTGTCAGTATCGACAAAATCACCGACCGGTTACAATTTGCGCCAGAATTCTCCAACGAAGAAGCCTTGATCCGCAATTACAACTGGTATGTCGCCAATCGTGACAGAATTTCGCAGGTCCCCGGTGTTTCGCATCGTGTGCCATGGAAAAGAGGAGCTTTGCAGCTTGCCCGATTTATTTTCTAGAAAAACAAATTGCCAGGACGTGTGGTTCGGCCTTGCCGCATCGCTGATTGTGGCGATCGGTGGCACGGCGTCCGCGCAAACCACAGAGACCCTTGCCCTGCAACAGGAGCAATACGATGCGGTTCAGGCCAAATCGGTCATAGAATTACAGCTATTCCGGCAGGAAACCCTGACGCTAATGCCTGAAACAGAGGAGCCGTTCCGGTTTATTTCCCTCAATCCGGCGATCAACAGCTGGTTTTTGGTGCAAATCGGGGAAGATGGTTCGCGCAAGCAGCAAAGCTACCATCTAGAAAACCCGGACCCGTCCGGGCAGTCTGTCGAGTTGCTAACCACCCCAAATTTGACCCTCAAATTGACCAATGATTCCGGTATGGTTCACTGCGCGCCTTGGGCCGGTGAAGATGCGGTTTTTGAAATGGCCCGGGAAACCGATATGCCATTCGCTCCGATCTGCAATGGTCGGCTTTATTTGCGCAACAAAGTTTCCGGCTCGCGCACCGGTCTGGAGCGCACCGCAGAGTTTTTGCGAAACAATGTTTGGGGCGGCGAGCGAATTGTCGGGTTTGTGCGCAGCACTTTCTTCAAGGATTCGGAACTTGAAACCAGCACCGCGCTTGCTTTCGACGATTCAGGCGAGCTGGCGGGCGGGCCCGGCGCAGCATTGGTCAACAGCTCGATGGAAGAGCGAAAGGTCATTTCGACCCGCCACGGTTTTGTGCTCGACGGAACAGAGCCGGGGCAGATGACACTCGGGCTCTGGTATCCGGTTTCCGGCTTGCCGGATGTTTTTGTGAGCGCCTTTCAACCCGGCGCAATCAGTGATGAAATCATCGATGGGCCGGGGGTGGCTAACCGGCTGGATTCGGTCGAATCCCGGGCCACAGGCTATATGGTTGCCTTTGATCTGGCCGAATTCGACATTGGCTTTGCGGTTGGCACGGATCACCCGGGGGTCGAGTGGTCTAATCGCCCGCCGGTTTCGGTGCGCCCGCGCGGTGTGCCCGGGCCCGACGGGTTTAACACCGTGGCCCCGCTTGTGCGACTCGGCATGGTCAGCCCCGCCCTGACCGAGCGCACCATTGCCACCTTTACGGCGGGTTTCAAGCGGCAACATGGGGCCTTCAAATACGGAGATTACCCGACGCTCAACTACGGTTTACATTACGGGTTCATCGAACACGGGGTTATACTGAGCAAGCTCCAGCCCAACCTCTCAACCCTACTGGTCCTTCAGGACGGCACCATTGAAATGCGCACGTGGCAGGAAGAGGATAATGCCCTGCTGCCACAAATCAGGTTTGCCCGCCAAAACGGCGTGCCGCTCATTGAGCTGGACCCCGAAACCGGGCTTTATTTGCCGGGGGATCGGGTCACACTTTGGGGGCCGGGCAATTGGTCCGGCTCGGCTAATGCCGACTTGCGCACTCTGCGCGCAGGGGCCTGCATCAGGGAAACCGACTCCAAGCGGTTTTTGGTGTATGGATATTTCTCTACCGCCACCCCTTCAGCCATGGCGCGCACCTTTCAGGCCTATGGCTGTCAGTATGCTATGCTGCTGGATATGAACGCGCTGGAGCACACCTATCTGGCGCTCTATGTGCACAACGAAGACGAGGTCCATGTGGAGCACCTGATCCCCGGGATGAGCGACGTCGATAAAAGCCAGCGGGATGGCACCTTGATTCCCCGGTTTGTCGGCTTTGCCGACAATCGGGACCTATTTTACCTAACCCGAAGGGAGGAAACTCAATGATACGTACATTTGTGACAGCATTTCTGATTTCGATCGTAGGTTTAACATCATCGGGTCAGGCACAGACCCAACTCCAGCTCAACAACGAAATACTGTTTGAGCAGTTGCGACAAATCCACCGACTCAGCACCCGCGAGTTGGATACCTTGCGCGCGATATTTGCAGGCTCCGGCTATATGGGGCAAGGCAACCCAGCTATTTCACGCCATCCGATCACAACTGAGCAATGCCGAGCGGGCATTCCGGGCGGGCAAAACGGCTACCTAAGCGCGCGCAACGAGCGCATTTGCGGCGAGCGCTACATGGTTCCGCTTTATGACCCCCGCACCCAGCGACCCCAGGATGCAACCTCCTGCATAGACCAATTCGAGTTTCCGAACATTCCCTGCACCTATCCGGTGGTCTGGACCAAAGCCTCGGAAGCCGCTCAGGTTTGTGCGGCGCAAGGCAAGCGCTTGTGTGATGCCCATGAATGGGAAGGCGCGTGCGCGGGTGCGTTGGAGCCGCCGGATTACCGGTTTGACCTCGCGCGTGGTGTATCTGCCAGCACGGCTGTGGGCCGGATGCGGGCGGCGCATAATGCCCAATACGAACCCACGCAAAGCTGGAGCTATGGCCCCACATATCAGCGCGGTACATGCGCGGCAGCGAGTCAGAAAAGCTCGACCTGCGGCGGGGGTGGCTATAACTCCTGCGGGTCAAATACCTATCCGACCGGTAGCTTTCCTGACTGCCAGAGCGACCTCGGGGTGTTTGACCTGAACGGCAACGCTGCCGAGCACATGAACCTGCCCTTGGCACCGGACCAGATGACCAGCACCGGCAGCACCACCCTAGGGGTGACCGAGATGAAAGGCAGCTGGTTTATCTTTGACAATTACCGCGCCCATCCGGACTGGTGCCGCTGGCGCGCGCCTTACTGGCACGGCACGCGGGTACTCAGCTCCGGCAGCCACGAAAATTACCATCTTGGCTTCCGCTGCTGCAACACGGTGAACTAGTTGTAGAGTGACGCCATCAAGCCTTGTGGATTGCTGATTGGTCCCTCGGCGCTGATCATTTGCGCCAGTTGCGGGTCTTGCATAATGGCGGCTAACGGCTGCGCACGGCCGTTTACATATGCAGTTTCGCTAACCAGACGCACGCCGTGGCTATAATCGGCATAGCGCGCAACATGTACGGTGCTCAGCGGTTGGATCGGCACACCGTTGGTACGGTGCCAGCCATAAATGGCTACTTTACCGGGGTGTGAAAACAGGCGAGCGGTCAGCACAAGGTCCTTTTTCTGACCGGCGGTGAGCGCCTCGGGGTCAAACCCTGATGGGGCGCGCTGCCCTGCCACGGTGTCGTTATGCTGCACCAGAAAGGTTGTCGAGGTCATCATATTACCCGCCTGCATGGGCCGTGGCGAAAGCCGGACAACCGCCTGAGCATAGATCGCATCCACCATCTTGGTTGTCGGTAAAAAGAAGCCAAATTCATCGGCAATTTGGGCTGCGGCCGGCAGGCCCATCGGAATGCGCACAAAATCGCGATCATTCCCCACGGCCAAATAATCCGGCGTAACACATATGGTCACCTGAACATCCTGCCCGCTCTCAAGCGTTGCGTTAAATTCGACCGGTGTCAGATCGCGCAGAAAACGCGGCACATTGCCAGAGAGCACCTGCTCCACAACGATCGCGTCGCGCTCTGGCCCACGCAAATTCAGGACCTGCCCCATAACGGTGCTACCGGGGAGCGCCCGCGAATGGCGCGAAGGAATATCGCGGCTCAGGCGGTTGGCGCAATCTTGCGAGGCCGCGCTCACGCTGAAGCTTGTGTGAAACATAATAAAGGGCATCAAGAACGCGATTCGCCCGAGCGAAGAAATTCTTCCCATTTGTCACCTGTTTGTCCGAAATGATAATTTCGCCACACATCGCAGGATTCGTTGGGTCAAGTCAACCAGGCCCATATTTTACACGCGGAAACCCGCCTGCCAGCCACCGCTACATTCGAAGAAACTCATTCAAGGCCAGCCACAAAGACCCCTTGTCAGCTGCGGCGAAATCGAAGAATGTCTACCAGCCCGTTCGGGCAAAAAGCCTTTCTGCTGGGGACCCTATCCATGATCATAACACCCCCCGAATCCCTGTTACGCGATCTATTTGGCATAGCTGTCGAAACCGCTGATCCGATGCGGCGCATTCCCGAGGCTCTGCCCCCGAAGCCAGACGGGCGGGTTGTGGTGATCGGAGCCGGAAAGGCTTCGGCTCGTATGGCCGAAGCTGTTGAATCGGTTTGGGGGCCCTGCGAAGGGCTGGTTATCACCCGCTATGGATATGCGCGCCCTTGCGAGGGAATAGAAATCGTAGAAGCCGCGCATCCTGTGCCGGATGAAAGCGGTGCCAGCGCAACCCGGCGTTTGCTTTCCCTGTTGCGGAGCCTTGGGTCAGATGACTTTGTGCTCGCGCTGATTTCCGGCGGTGGCTCGGCGCTGCTGACTGACCCGGCAGGAGAGATCACAAATGCTGAAAAGCAACAGATAAACGAGGCACTTCTGGCGTCCGGCGCGCCGATCAGTCAGATGAACATTGTGCGAAAGCACCTTTCAAAGGTCAAAGGCGGGCAACTGGCGGCGGCGGCCTACCCCGCAAAAATGCTGGCGCTAATGATATCAGACGTGCCCGGAGATGACCCCGCCAGCATTGCCTCCGGCCCTACGGTCGGGGATCTGAGCACGCCGGCTCAGGCGTTGGATATTTTGCAGGAATATGGCATCGGGCTTCCGGCTTCGGTGGCCGCCGTGCTCGCCAAAAAATCCGGTGTATTGAACCCTGACGATAAGCGGCTCTCGAAAGTGCAAAACACCATTATTGCAGCCCCGAGCCAATCGCTTGAAGCGGCGGCCAATAAGGCGGCCGCGCAGGGAATCGAAGTCCGTATCCTTGGGGACGCCATCGAGGGCGAAGCCCGTGAGCTGGCCCGAAGCCAAGCCCAAATGGCTTTGGAAATACAGCGGCACATGGCCGCCGAGGCGACCCCCGTGCTGCTCCTTTCCGGCGGTGAATGCACCGTCACCCGGCGCGGCGATGGCCAAGGCGGCCCCAACGCGGAATACGCGCTGGCGGTCGCGCTCACCCTGAACGGCGCGGCGAACATCCACGCGATCGCGTGCGACACCGACGGAGTAGATGGCGCTGCCGAAGTTGCCGGAGCCATTGTTCATCCGCAAACCCTGAGTAAAGCGATTTCCATCGGGATAGACCCCGCCGACTACCTTAACCGCAATGACAGCCATAGCTTTTTTGCGCGCCTTGGGGATCAGGTCATTACCGGCCCGACCCTCACCAACGTGAACGATTTTCGCGCAATCCTGATTTCACCAGCCTAAGGCGGAAACATGCTTAAACATTGTGTATTCCTGAATTTCAAATCCGAGGTTGACCCCGAAGATCACAAAGCCGTTTTCGAAACGCTCGCCGTTCTCCAGATCGAAATCTCGGATATGCTTTCATTCAGTTATGGACCCAATCACGATTTCGTTCTGGAGATCGGCGAGCGTTTCGAAAACGGC